>NZ_JBEYFS010000012.1:0-96998 GCF_040634475.1 Streptomyces sp. NPDC007095 | reverse complement strand
TACGAGGGCCTGTGCCCGGCACGCCGAGAGCACGCACCTGACGCCGCAGGGCCCGCCCTCCGGGCGGACGACGGGAATTTGACGACAGGACCTAGCTGGTGCCGGTGGTCACGACGTCGGGGGCCTTGGCGGTCACGACTTCAGAAATGCCGCCAGGCCCTCGAGCATTCGTTCCACGTCGTCCTCGTCGTTGTACGGCGACAGTCCGAGGCGCAGGCCTCCGGTGTCGCCCAGGCCGAGGTGGCGCGATGCCTCCAGCGCGTAGAAGGTTCCCGCGGGCGCGTGCACACTCCGCGCCGCCAGGAAGCGGTAGGCGTCGTCCGTGTCGCGGTCGTCGAAGGTCAGGAGCAGGGTGGGGGTGCGGTCGGCCGCCCGGGAGCGGATCGTGACGCCCGCCAGAGCGGCCAGGCCGTTCTCCATCCGGTCCCGCAGCGCTCGCTCGTGCCGCTCGATCGACGCGAACGCGGACCGCAGCCGGGCGCGCCGGTCGTCCGCAGGACCGGTCCCGAGACCGGCGAGCAGGTCGACGGCGGTGCGGGTACCGGCGAGGAGCTCATAGGGCAGCGTCCCGAGCTCGAAACGCTCCGGGACCGTGTCGGTGGAGGGCAGCAGCTTGTCGGGACGCAGCGTCTCCAGCAGGGCCGGAGCGGCGGCGAGCACGCCGTGGTGCGGGCCGAGGAACTTGTACGGCGAGCAGACGAAGAAGTCGGCGCCGAGCCGTGCGAGGTCCACGAACGCGTGTGCCGTGTAGTGCACGCCGTCGACGTAGAGCAGTGCGTCCGTGCGGTGGACCAGGCGGGCGATCTCCGGGACGTCGGGGAGCGTGCCGATCAGGTTGGAGGCGGCGGTGACGGCGACCAGCCGGGTGCGCTCGGTGAGCAGTTCGCCCACGGCCGCGGGCGGGAGTTCGCCGGTGACCGGATCGAAGTCGGCCCATCGCACTCGGACGCCGGTCCGCTCCGCGGTCTGGACCCAGGGTCGGATGTTGGCGTCGTGGTCGAGACGGCTCACCACGATCTCGTCGCCGGGGGTCCAGTCCTTCGCCAGCGCCCGGGAGAAGTCGTACGTGAGCTGGGTGGCGCTGCGGCCGAAGACGACTCCGGAGGGGTCCCCGCCCAACAGGTCGGCCATGGTCTGCCGGAACTCCGTGACGAGAGCCTCCGCGTTCGCCTCTCCCGCCGTGACGCTCCCCCGGTTCGACAGCGGGCGGGTGAGCGCGTCGGCGATCGCCGCGCCGACCGGCGCCGGCGTCTGTGTGCCGCCCGGACCGTCGAAGTACGCGATGCCGGTCCGCAGGGCGGGGATCTGGGCGCGCAACGCGCCGACGTCGTAGGTCACTCGGGCTCCTTGGGGTGCGATGTCGTCAGCTCGGGAACGACGACGTCAGGCGAGTTGTCCGGGCGGCAGGCCTCGGTAGTAGCTGCCGACCTGGGCCAGGTATACGGGGTCCAGGGTCTCGCGGTCGGTCCGGAAGACGGGTGCCGAGGTCATCTCCTCCCGGGTGCGGGCCATCGTCACCTTCCGCTCCTGTGTGTCGATGCCGGCGACGACACCCACAGGTACCAGAACACTCTTTCCGAACACCCACACGCCGGTGTCGACGATCAGGTGACGCATACCGGAACCGTCGGCCTGTCGGTCCACGTGCCCCATCGTCCCGTCGCTCGCCTCGACGCTGTAACCGGTGAGGTCCAGCCCCTCGGGACTGCCGAACTCCGGTGCGTACGACCAGATTCTGTCGCTCGTCATCCTGTTCCTCCTGAACCGTCTGCGTCGGACTTCAGAACGGCCATTACCCTGCTCTCCACGCCGCATTCGACGGACTGGCGCGGTTCGGCACGTTGCCCACCCCAGTGTCAGCGCCTACGGCTTCGGGTCGCCCAGCCGCCGCCGACACCGGAGACGTGCAGGGCGAGCAGGGCCAGCCCTATGAGCATGACGTTGGTCGACGTGAAGACGTCGTTCGTCGCGAGGTCCGCGGCATTGATCAAGAACGCGATGAACAGCACGATCGCCGCAACGATTCCGAGCATGAGTTCTCCTCTTCCGAAGTGGTGGTGGAGCCCGAGTGCCCCCAGGAATCCTGTCGACACAACTTCGCGTATCGGTGCGGCCACGGAACGGGAGCCGCTCTCCGTGCACCGCTCGCGCGCCGGGAATCCCCGCACACGAGTCCGGACGACCTGGACGGGTCCGAACCACGGGTCCTGCCGTCATCATTGAGCCCATCACCCGGGCCGCGAGTGCTGATCAGACTGCTCCTGTCGCCGCACACGCCCCACCGGCCCGCAGCTCGTCGAAAGCAGACAGCAATGGCACAGACCCTGGCCGCATCGGCCTGTTCCCCCGTCGGAGCCGCTTCGTGATCGCGGCCCGTGTCCCGGGCCTGATCCTGCCCCTGGTCTATCTCTGCGGGCTCGTCGCGGTCCTGCTCTGGTACTGGCGGCACCGCGGCGAGTAGGTCGCGTACGGCGAGCAGCGAGGGGCACGGCCGGCCCCCGGGTGGAGCGACCGCGGTCATCTCCGGGCGAGGTAGCTGCGTACGGTCGTTCCGTTCTCGGCGGTGTGGACGCGTACGAGGTCGGACAGGAAGTGGACGAGGAGCAGCCCCCGGCCGCCGAGTTGGTCCGGGCGCACCGGGCGGCGGCCGGCCAAAGGGTCGGTCAGGTGTCCCTCGTCACGCACCTCGCAGACGATCTGCTCGCTCTCGGCCCAGATCCGCAGCGTCCCCGAACCGCCTCCGTGCACCACGCTGTTGGTCGTCAGCTCCGCGACGACGAGGTTCAGATCCTGCGACCGGGACGGTGCCATCCCCCGCTCCCGTGCCTCACGCAGCGCGAAGTCGCGTGCGGTGGGCAGCAGTCCGGCGGCGAAGCGGACCGTGGCCGCTCCCGGCGGATACGGCAAGGCCTCGTTGTAGCGCGCGAGGACGCGTTCGGGATCGTAGGCGTGGCTGACGCCCGGCCGCCCGTCGCTGATCACCACGGGGTGCGTGGCGTGTGCGTCGGCGATCACGTCGTCGGAGAGGGTTCGGGCGTCGTAGGGGCACAGGATGGTCGCGTCGCGTCCGTGGAACGCCGCGTTGATGAGGGCTTCGTGCTGGACGCAGGCCGGGTACTCGAGCGGCGTACGGCCGTACCAGATCGGCTCCCCGATAATGCGCACAGGGCGTCCGGGGTGGGCGTCGGCGAACGATCGCAGGACGGTGGGAATGATCCGGCCGGGGTTCCGGCCGGCCTGTGTCATGTCGATCCAGCGGACCTCGTCGGCGGCCGGTCCGAGTTCCGCCTTGAGCAGCGCCAGTCGAGACGGCGGTGCCGCCACCGCCACGGGCCGGCCGGTGGCGAGGCCCTCGGACACGAACGGCAACGTCCCTTCCGCGTACTCCTGGTCGGAGCGGTACAGGAGCGCGGGGTGCGCGAACGGCTCCGCCCGGTCTCGGGCGAGGGGCGACCGCGCTCCGTTTTCTCCCTGCTCCATGCCCACTGGCTCACCTCGGATCCCACTTTAGGCGGCGGCGGTTGCCGTCGGTGTGCATCCGGCAGAGCGCTTCGGCGAGAAGCAGTCCTGGACCGACGTCCGGCGGACACGGAACAGGCGCGTTCCGCAGGTTTCGGAAGTTGGATGGCATGACCGGCTTGAGACGGGGCAGACGGGCTCTGTCTTCAATTCCTTCGAACGATTTGGGGTGGACCGCATGGCAGCCGTGACGGCAGCGAAGGCAACCAACACGGCACAGCAGGCAGGGACGGCACAGGAGGAGGCACTCCCCCTGATCGACGAGCCGCTGAAGATCAGCCCGAAGGACGCGCGCGAGCTGTCGCGTCAGTTCTTCGACCGGCTGGCCGTGCTGGAGGAAGGCACGCACGACTACCACTACGCGCGCAACACGCTCATAGAGATGAACCTGTCCCTTGTGCGGTACGCGGCGGCTCGCTTCCGCAGCCGCAGCCAGGACGAGATGGAAGACATCGTCCAGGTCGGCACCATCGGGCTCATCAAGGCGATCGACCGCTTCGAGCTGACCCGCGAGGTCGAGTTCACCTCCTTCGCCGTTCCGTACATCGTCGGCGAGATCAAGCGCTTCTTCCGCGACACCAGCTGGGCCGTGCACGTACCCCGCCGTCTTCAGGAGGCGCGGATCGAGCTCGCCAAGGCGACGGACGAACTGCGCACCCGCCTCGGCCGCACCCCGACCACGCGTGAGCTGGCCGCGCTGATGTGTCTGTCCGAGGAGGAGGTCATCGAGGCGCGCAAGGCCTCCAACGGCTACAACTCCTCGTCCCTCGACGCCGCGCTCACGGCCGACGACGGCGCGGACGGGGAGACCGTTCTCGCGGACTTCATCGGCGAGGACGATCCCTCGCTCGAACTCGTCGAGGACTTCCAGTCCCTGGCTCCGCTGATCGCCGAACTGGACGACCGTCAGCGCCGGATCATCCACATGCGTTTCGTCGAGGAGCGCACCCAGGCCCAGATCGGTGAGGAGCTCGGCATCTCGCAGATGCACGTCTCGCGTCTGATCACCCGCATCATCAGGCGTCTTCGCACCGGGCTGCTCGACCCCGCGGTCGCCTGACATACCCGCCTTGGGTGGCGTTCGTCCAGGGCGCCGCGGGACGGTCCCGCCCGATTTCGGGCGGGACCGTCCTGTGCGTCACCGGGCCGGAGTCCCGGTCGACGCCGTGCTCGGTGCGGGGGCGTACCCGGCGGGCCGGGCGGTGAAGACTCCCCGGCCCCTGGTCCGGCTGCGCAGCCGGGTCGCATAGCCGAACAGCTCGACCAGCGGCACGGTCGCGGTGATCACCACGGCGCCCGACCGCGCGACGGAGCCCGAGACCTGCCCGCGTCGCGCCGCCAGGTCACCGAGGACCCCGCCCACGGCGTCGTCCGGCACGGTGACCGTGACGTCCGCCACCGGTTCCAGGAGAACCATCGCGCAGGCGCGCAGTGCCTCCCGCAGCGCGAACCGGCCGGCCGTCCGGAACGCCCGCTCCGAAGAATCCTTCGGATGGGTCGCTCCGTCGGTGAGGACGACACGCAGCCCGGTGACCGGGTGCCCGCCGAGCGGCCCGTCGGCCAGCGCGTCACGGCACCCGGCCTCCAGTGCCCGGACGTACTCCTGCGGCACCCGCCCGCCGACGACGGTGGAGCGGAACTCGAAGCGCGTCGCGCCCTCGCCGCCGTCGCCGCCGCCGCCGTCGCCGCCGTCGCCGCCCGGAGCGTCCTCCAGCGGCTCCACGTCGAGCACGACATGGGCGAACTCACCGGCGCCGCCGTCCTGTTTGACGTGCCGGTGGACCAGCCCCGCCACCCCCCGGGCGACCGTCTCCCGGTAGGCCACCCTCGGCCGGCCGACCCGGACGTCCAACCCGTGGGCGAGCCGGATCTTCTCCACCGCCACCTCCAGATGCAGTTCGCCCATGCCCGACAGGACCAGCTGGCCGGTCTCGGGGTCGGTGCGCACGACCAGCGAGGGATCCTCCTCGACCAGCCGCGTCAACGAGGACACCAAGAGGTCCGCGTCAGCGCTGCCGACGGCCTCGACGGCCACCGAGACGACCGGATCGGCGACGGTCGGCGGTTCGAGAACCAACGGAGCCCCAGGGGCGCACAGGGTCGACCCGGCGCGGGCCGACTTCAGCCCGGCCACCGCGACGATGTCGCCCGCCACCGCCTGCTCCAGTGGGGCGTGGCGGTCGGCCTGGACCCGCAGGATCCGGCCGATGCGCTCGGTGCGTCCCGTGCCCGAGTCCCACACCGTCTCCCCCTTCCCGATCGTTCCCGAATAGACACGCAGGTACGTCAGCCGCCCCGTGGCGGTCGCGTTCACCTTGAACACCAGTGCCGCGAACGGTGCCGCCGGGTCGGCGAGCCGCTCCTGTTCCGTGCCGTCCCGGGTGCCGCGTATCCCGGGCACGTCTCGCGGCGACGGCAGGTAGGCCACCACTGCGCCGAGCAGTGGCTCGATCCCGCGATTGCGGTAGGCCGAGCCGCACAGCACCACCACGCCGTCGCCGGAACGGGTCAGGTCACGCAGCGCGGCCGTCAGGGTCCGCGCGGAGAGCGTGCCTTCCGCGCAGAACTCCTCGAGCGCGCCGGGGTGGAGTTCCGCCACCGCTTCCTCCAGCTGTCGGCGGCGGCCTTCCGCGGCAGCCTTCAACGCCTCGGGCACCGGGCCTTCCTCGACCTTGTCGCTGCCTTCGGGCCAGACCAGTGACCGCATGCGCGGCAGATCCACCACACCGGTGAACCCGGCCTCCGACCCGATCGGCAACTGGACGACCAGCGGGGCCGGATGCAGCCGCTCCCTGATCGACTCGACCGCGGTGTCGAGGTCGGCACCGGCGCGGTCGAGTTTGTTGACGAAGGCGATCCTCGGCACGCCGTACCGGTCCGCCTGGCGCCACACCGCCTCGCTCTGCGGCTCGACCCCCGCGACGGCGTCGAAGACCGCCACGGCGCCGTCGAGCACCCGCAGGGAGCGCGCCACCTCGTCGGAGAAATCGACGTGGCCCGGGGTGTCGATGAGGTTGATCCGGTGCCCGTCCCAGGCACAGCTCACGGCCGCGGCGAAGATGGTGATGCCACGATCGCGTTCCTGGGGGTCGAAGTCGGTGACGGTGGTGCCGTCATGGACCGCACCCCGCTTGTGGGTGGTCCCGGTGAGGTACAGGATCCGCTCGGTGAGGGTGGTCTTCCCGGCGTCGACGTGGGCGAGGATGCCCAGGTTACGGACGGCGGCGAGCGGGGTGTCGAGGTGACGGTGCAGGTCGGTACGCACGGCCCATGGCCTTTCGGAATGATCCGGATGGGGCGGCGCGATTTCCCGGACGAAGCGGCCCGCGGTCTTGCCACGGTCCGTGCGGGGACCTCCGGCCGCGGCACATCCCCGGCGGGGCGTACGGAGCCGATCTGCCCGGTGACGGGCGGAGAGAGGTCAGATGTTCGTCACGGACCACCGGTGTCGGCCGCGCAGCCGGCACCGGGGACCCGAAGACACGAGGATCACCTCGTACAACGACGGGGGAACGACGACAGCGGTGCGGTGACGCACGGCCCGGCTCCCCTCACTCGTCAGGACGCGCGCCGTGATGTTCCGCAGGTGCGGTGAGCGCGCGTGGTGGGGCGAGTGTAGGGAGCGCGAAGCGGTCGGCGCACCGGAATTACGCTCCTCGCGCCGCGCCCGGTCCCGGAGTTGAAGACTCCGACGGATCCCGGAGTCACAGATCCGGGCCGGTCCCGAGTCGCGGATTCCGGGCCGGTCCCGGAGTCGCAGGTTCGGGGAAGCCCGGTCAGAGCAGGCCGGTGTCGGCCTCCGACAGCGCCCGGGCGAGCAGTCCGTCGGGCGACTGCGCGGGCCTCAGCAGTTCGGCGACGGCCGCCCCCGTGGCGCCGTGCCAGGTTCCGTACCGTCGGAGCATGGCGTGGTCACCGCCCTTGACCAGCAGCACACCCGCGCGGGAGCCGACGGCCCTCGCCCGGCGGACGAACGCGATCGACTCCGACGGATCGGTGACGCGGTCGCGGTCACCGTGGAGCGCTATCACCTTCTTGTCCCGAAGGTGGGCCACCGGTTCGCCCTCCGGACACCAGGGTGCCAGCGCCACCACTCCCCCGACCTGTGTCGCCGCCGCGACGCGCAGAGCTGCCCGGCCGCCCATCGAATGACCCACGAGAACCACCGGCACCTCGCCGACGAGGCGGGCGAGCTCCGCGAGGGCCCGCTGGACGTCACCGACGGGGTCGGCACGTGAACCGTTCCAGCCCTGGAGGCGGTAGCGCACCTGTCCGAGGAAGACCTCGTCGTCCGGCACGGCCGCGGCGACGGCCCGGACAACGGGCCTCATCCGCAGCGCCGCCACGTTCCAGGGCCGTGAGGGGGCCAGGCTGTCGGCCCGGCCCCCGTGCAGGACGAGCACGGCCGCACGCGCCACATCCGCGTGACGGACCGGCAGCAGGGCGGTGCCGACCCCGCCCGGTCCTCGCGTCGGTGTACCAGAGGTCGTTGTCCGCGTTCGGCCCCGCATCACAGCTCTCCCCGTGTCCCGACTCCGCCTGTTGGAGAAGTGTCCCATCGCCCACTGGTCGTCAGTCGCCGGGCGCCGCACGGACGGGTCGCCACCGGCACCGTCCGGGTCACACCTCCAGAGCGGATTCCAGGTGCTCGGGGTTGTGCCCTCGCGAAGACGGAACGGTCCCCGGAGTCGGCGACGCCGGCTGGCGAGAACTCGTCGCACTCTGGCACTCCGGCCACTGCCGGGGCGGCGATCAGCCCCTTGGCGTCCGGCTCATGCTCTTCGTCGCACCCGTACTCATCGGTGTTCTCCACGCGTTCCTCATGTCCCTGCTCCGGGAGCCCACGAGGCGCCGGTTCAACGCCATCATGGTCGCCGGGGCCGGAGCCGCCTATCGCAGCAGTGGCAGCTTCGGCGCCTGGGAATTCGTCTTCACCGCCGCGGTCACCTACTGCGCCTACCGCGGCCTCGACCCGTACGCCTGGATCGGCATCGCCTGGCTGCTGCACACCGCCTGGGACGCCCTCCACTACCTGCGCGGAGCCCCGATCATCCCGTTCGCCACGCACTCGTCCCTCGGCTGCGCGATCTGCGACCCGGTGATCGCCCTCTGGTGCCTGCGCGGCGGCCCCTCGCTCCCCACCCTGATCGGCTCCTGGTTCTCCCGGCGCCCCGCCTCCCCGACCGACGCTTCACACGCCTAGGGCCTGTCCGACGGATGACTCCGCCGCCAGGTCCCGGGCCACCTCGCGGGCCGCGCGGGCCCCCGAGGCCAGGGCCCCCTGGACGGAGCCGGTGGCGCGGTGGTCCCCGCACACATAGCGCCGTGGGCCGACCCGGGCGGTACGGCTGAGCGGCTGCGGGGGCGGCATGGCCGGCAGTGCGTCGGGCACCGTACGAACGGTCAGCAGCTGCCATGGGCCGGTGTCGGTGCCGTACGCCTCGGCGAGTGCTGCGCGCACCTCCGCCTCGCGTCCCCCGTGGTCCTCACCGAGTACCGAAGTGGCGATCAGCGACATCCCGCCGGGTGCGTAGCCGGGCACCACCTCACTCAGGACGCAGGTGTTGAGGAATCTTCTCCTCACGTCCGTCACGAGGACGGGTTCGGCCAGCGGAGAGCGGGGCGCGGCGTGGTAGTACGTCGTCACCGTGCGGTACTCGGGCATCTCCAGTCCGGGCAGCAGTACGGCTGCCTGGCCGGGCCCGGTCGCCACCACCACCGCCCGCGCGGCCAGTTCGCCCCCCGTGCCCAGAAGGACTCCGTCGTCCGTGAGACGGGTCACCGGGGTGTCGAGGTGCACGGCACCCGCGGGCAGTGCGTCGGCGAGCAGTCGCGGCACCGCTCCGATGCCCTCGGCCGGCAGACACAGGGTGCCGCGCAGCATGCTGCGCCAGACGAGGTGGAACACCCTGCTGGACGTCTCGAGTTCGTCCTCCAGGAAGACTCCGGAGAGGAAGGGACGGAAGAACCGCTCGACGAACTCCTCGGAGAATCCGCCGGCCGCCAGTGCGGTGCGGGTGGTGCGGTCGTCGCCGTGTTTGACCGAACGGGCGGGAGCGAGCATGTCGCGGGCCGAGAGGACACCCAGGGCGACCAGGTCCCGGCTGCCCGCGAGCCGTCCCGGACGCAGGTCGCCGAGCCGGCGGGGGCCGCGGGTCGGGTCACTGAAGCGCAGCGGGCCGTCGTCGGTGTGCACCAGGACCCCGTGGGTGAAGGGCCGCAACCGCAACGCGCGCAGTGCGAGACGCCGCCGGACCTGGGGGTAGGAGGTGTTGAACACCTGGAAGCCGCGGTCGATGACGAATCCCTCGTGACGGTCGGAGCGCATTCGCCCGCCGACCCCGTCCGAGGCCTCCAGGACGCGGACAGCGAGTCCCGCCCGGATCAGGTCGCGGGCACAGGCAAGGCCGGCGAGGCCGGCACCGACCACCAGCACATCCGGCCCACCACGGGTGGCGACCATGGGAACACTCCTTCGATCAGCGGCTCCTGCACCGCTACGGTGCCCGGTGCGGAAACGCCGGCACCGCCCTCGAAAGAGGGAAGCACCGGCGGACGAGGCAATGTCAGTGTCCGGACCCGTAGTGTCCGCCGAGCTGATCGCGGTAGTGCGGGTCGCCGAGGTGCTTCTCCTTGTCGAACTCCGGCGCCGACTTGATTTCGTCCTTCGAACGGGCGACGTGGACGGTCTTGTCCTCGTGGCTGATCGCGGTGATCGTCCCGGCGGGCAGCAGGACCTCCTTGCCGAAGATCCAGATGCCGGTGTCGACCACGACGTACTGGGAACCGACCTCGTCGGAGTGCTTGTCGACCTTCCCGATGTGTCCGTCGGTCGCTTCCACCCGGTACCCGGTGAGGTCCGCATCGGGTGTGTGGCCGCTGGTCGGAGTGTAGGCCCACAGATTCTCGTACATGAAGAAGTCCTCCAGCTATGTCGCGATGCGTTTGAAAACACCGGGTGTCCGTTCAGCGCGCGCCGACACTCTTTTTTCGAAGATAAATTCTCAGAGAATTGCGGCTTTCAACCAACAGCGGGAATTCTCCGCGCGGAACAAGGAAACCCTCGGGGTCCGGCGGCCCGCCCGGCCCACCGTGATGCGCCCGGCCGCCGGAAGGAGGAGCGTGGTGGGGTAGGGAGGAGTGCTATGGGCACGGCCGACCACCGGCATCGGGGCCGCGAGTACCAAGGCTGGCTGCGCGGAGCACCACCACCGCGCTGGGTGCGGGTGCTGCCGCCGGCCCTGCTGATGACGGTCTGTGCCGCCGAACTCCTGAGTCGGTACCCCTTGGACATCGGCTTCCTGCTGGGCGCCATCCCGTCGCTCGCCGTGCTCTCCTACGGACCGGTGGCGACGGCCGTCTTCGGTGCCATCATCATCGTGTTCCTGTTCGTACCGCCGCTCCAGCTCAACCATCCGGGCAACACCGACCTGCTGACCATCACGTTCGTCGCGATCCTGAGCGTCGTCATCTCCCTGGTGCGCAGTCGGCGCGACGCCCACCTGGTCACGGTGCGCACCGTCGCGGAGGCCGCCCAGCTCGCCGTACTGCCGCCGCTCCCCGAACGCGTCGGCCCGGTGCGCTGCACGGCGTTCTACCGGGCGGCGCAGCGCGAGACACTGGTGGGCGGCGACTTCTTCGACGTGCGCGCCGGCCCGTACGGCGTGCGGGCGGTGCTGGGCGATGTGCAGGGCCACGGGCTGTCGGCCGTCTCGACCGTCGCCTCCCTCCTCGGGGCGTTCCGGGAGACCGTGCTCGACCAGGGTGACCTGAAGTCGGCCGCGGCCCGCCTCGATCGCCGGCTCGTCGTGGACTCGGCCCAGACCACACACGCCGAACTGTTCGCGACCGCTCTGCTGCTGGAATTCTCGGCCGACGCGGACGCGGTACGCCTGACGTCCTGCGGACACCCGCATCCGTTTCTGCTGCGCGACGGCAAGGCCGTCGAACTCGTTCTCGAACCAGGAGCCCCCCTCGGTCTCGGGTTCTTCGACATCTCTCCGCCGCAGATCTGCACCGTCCGGCTGGAGCGCGGCGACCGGCTGTTCCTGGGCTCCGACGGAGTGAGCGAGAGCCGGGACGAGACGGGCGCCTTCTATCCCCTGGCCGAGCGCCTGACCACGTTGGCCCAGGGAAGACCGGCCGACCTCACCGACCGCGTCTGGGAGGACCTCCTGCGGTTCTGCACCGCGGTGCGCGACGACGTCACGATGCTGGTCCTCACACCTGACGCCCAGGTAGAGCGGGGGTGAGGACGGTTCGCCCGCCCGGACCGCGCGAGGCGGGCCGGACGGGCGAGGCCGGAGGGCGGACGGGTCAGGGGGTGAGCTGCCACTGCTGGATGTAGCCGACGTCGATCGAGGCGGTGTCCTGGACCCTCAGTTTCCAGGTGCCGTTGACGGGTTGCGCGGAGGCGTCGACCGTGAAGGTCTGGTCGACGTCGTCGGCGCTGCCGCCGCTGTGGTTCAGCAGCGAGTAGACGGTGCCGTCGGGGCCCACCAGGGAGACCGTCAGGTCACCGCGGTAGGTGTGGATGATCTTGACGTAGACCTGGGTGGTGGCCGAGGCGTTGCCGGTCCGGCCGGTGACGGTGATGGGTGACTCGACCGCGGCTCCGGCGTCGGGGATGTCCACCCGCGTGCTGTTGGCGTAGATGTCCGCCACCCGCCAGGTGAAGCTCACCGAGACCGACGCTCCTGTGCTGTCGGTGACCGTGACGGTCACGGCGCTGGACCCGGTGGTGGTGGGAACTCCCGAGATCAGGCCGGTGTCGCTGATCGTCAGGCCGTCCGGCAGACCGGTGGCCGCATAGGTCAGGCCCGCGCCGGAGTTGGTGGTGTAGGCGCTGGCCTGGAGGGAGACCTGCTGGCCGACGCCGCTGGTCTGGTCGTCGATCGGCGCCACGTTGACGCCCAGCGCGATCCGGTCGCCGACATGGATCCCGGCCCAGGCGGCGGCGACGGCGAGGTAGGTGTCGCTGTACGCGCCGAAGAGGTCGGCGGCGGCCTGGAGGGTCGCGGTGCGGGCTCCGGCGTAGTTGGTGCTGGAGGTCATGTAGGTGGTCAGGGCCCGGTACCAGATCCGCTGGGCGTTCTCGATGCCGATGCCGGTCACGGGTACACCGTCGTAGGTCGGGCTGTCGTAGGAGACCCCGTTGACGGTCTTGGCGCCGCTGCCCTCGGAGAGCAGGTAGAAGAAGTGGTTGGCCGGTCCGGAGGAGTAGTGGACGTCGAGGCCGCCCAGCGAGGAGTCCCAGTTGTCGCGGGACGCGCCGTCCTTGGAGGGCTTGTCCATGTACCGCAGCGGGGTGCCGTTGCCGTTGATGTCGATCTTCTCGCCGACCAGGTAGTCGGGGACGTCGGCGGACAGGTTGGCGTGGAACTCCACCGCGGCGGCGAAGATGTCCGAGGTCGCCTCGTTGAGGCCACCGGATTCGCCCGAGTAGGTGAGGCCCGCGGTGGCGGCGGTCACTCCGTGGCTCATCTCGTGCGCGGCGACATCCAGGGCGGTCAGCGGGTGCGCGTTGCTCGCGCCGTCCCCGTACGTCATGCAGAAGCAACTGTCGGACCAGAAGGCGTTGACGTAGCCATTGCCGTAGTGCGCGCGGCTGTAAGCGGCCACGCCGTCGTTGCGGATGCCGTTGCGGCCGAAGACGTCCTTGTAGTAGTCCCAGGTGGCCGCGGCACCGAAGGCCACGTCGACGCCTGCCGTCTGCCGGTTGCTCTGGGTGCCGTCTCCCCAGACATCGTTGTCATCCGTGAAGAGGGTGCCGGTGCCGGAGGTGCCCTGGTTCAGGTCGTAGGTGCGGTGACCCGCGCGGTCGCCGTCCACGAGCTGGTACGTGGAGCCGGACGGCGTGGTGCTGAGCGGAACCGATCCGCTGTACTGGCCCGTACCCGTGCCGGTGCGCACCGCCTGGAAGTCGAACAGGGCCTTGCCCGAGGTGGCGTCGGTGATGACATGGAGCTCGCTCGGCGTGCCGTCGTCCTGGGTGCCGCCGACCACCGACTCCCAGGCCAGCACCGGCTCGGCGCCGGCGGCCCAGACGACGAGCCGGGGAGCGCCGTCGACCGCGGGACGCGTGGCGTCGGCCTTCTTCGCGACCGCGAGTGCCTTGTGGGCGGCGATGGCGGACGTGACGCGGGCGGTGGTGGTCGGCACCTTGAGGCTGGCCTTCGTCGCCTCGGACACGGTGGAGAGACCGTTCTTGACGTGCACGACGAGGTCGCCACCGAGGACCGGCAGACCGGCGTAGGTGCGCTCGTAGCGGGTGTGCGTGGTGCCGTCGGCGTCCTTCGCGACGTCCTTGACGATCAGCTTCTCCTTGGAGCCGAGGTCGAGAATCTTCGCGGTGTCGCCGACCGCGGCGGTCGCGCTCTTGAGCAGCGCGGCGTGCGCGGCGGGAGACAGCTTCGCCGGGGCCGCGCCGGCCCGGGGGGTGGCGACGATCTTCGCGTGGCCGCGGTCACGGGGAGCGGCGGACGCGACGCCGGTGTGGAAACCGGCGGCGAGCAGCGTGCCGGCGGCGGTGAGCGCCAACGCCGCGGTGTATCTGCGTCGGTGCGAGGGGCGGTGGGGCGGGAGCAAGGGCTTCTCCTTCTGGCGACGATCGGCCCGTGGTCCAGGCCGGGAGAGCGGGCCGGCAGGGTGTGGCCGGCTGGCAACGCGCTGAGCTGGGAAGGGCACTGCACGAGGTGACCCACGAGGGGTGTATCGGAACTCGGCGGCGCGCGACAGGTGGGGGGTGAAGGAACGGTGAACGTTCAAGAGCAGACTGACATCGCATGCACAGTTTTGTCATGGAGATGACAAAGCAACGGCTGAAATTGGCTATTGCTTCCTGGATGTTCACCCCGGCTCAGGGCGCTTTTCGGCCGGTGCCGGACGGCCCGGGAGGCGTGGGTGACGTGGGTGACGTGGGTGACGTGGGTTCACGGGTACGGAAAGCCGCTCACGCCGGTTCCCGTGGACCGGGCCGAGACGGGGACACTGACCTGACGATGAATCAGCAGAGTAGGCGGGACCAGGGCACGCGCCGCCGGCGGGTGCGGCTCGCGACGTTCAATGTGCTGCACGGCCGGCCGCTGCCGACCGGACGGCCCCTCTCCCCCGCGGTGGAACCGGCCGAAGGACCGCTCGCCCGAGCCGTCCTGTCCCTGGACGCCGATGTCCTTGCGTTGCAGGAACTGGACCGCCTCCAGGAGCGCTCGGGCGTGGTCGACCAGGCGTCGGTCGCCGCCGACGCGGCGGGGCTGCAGCAGTGGCGCTACGCGAGCGCGTTCCACGCCCGTTCCACAGCGGACCGCGGCTGGGTCCTAGACCCGGCCGAGCCGGGTCTGCGGGTGTACGGCCCGCAGGACGCGGACTCGGCCACGGATGTCCCCTCGCACGGGATCGCGTTGCTGTCCCGGTTTCCGGTACGGGAGTGGCGGGCCCGGCGGTTGGCCCCGGCGCCCCTCGGTATGCCCCTGCGGATGGCCGGACGACCCGGGCTCACCCTGGTCCGGGACCAGCCGCGCGCCGCGCTGGCCGCCGTGCTGGAGGGACCGGGCGGTCCGTTCACGGCGGTGGCGGTGCATCTGTCGTTCGTACCGGGCTGGAACGTCGGGCAGCTGCTCGCCATCCGCGACTGGATCACCGGCCTGCCCGCACCTCATGTGCTGCTGGGCGACTTCAACCTGATCGGCGCCCTGCCCAGGGTCGTACTGAACGTGCCCGGGAAGACCCGCGTCCCACCGTCGCCCCGCGGCTGGATCGATCTGGCCCGCGTCCCGACCTATCCCGCGCACCGCCCGGTGGTGCAGTTCGACCATGTGCTCGCGACCGGCGTCGGGGTGGCAGCGGCGAGCGGAACGCGCACGCCCGCGACGGGGATCTCGGACCACCGCCCGCTCGTGCTGGAACTGAACCTGTGACCCCGGCCGTTCAGCCCGGCGTGCCGAGGGCCGCGCGCGTCATGAGGCTGGCCAGGGCCGAGCGGGACGGTATCGCGCTCTTGCGGTAGACGGCGGACAGATGCGTCTCGACCGTACGGCGGCTGAGGTGCAGCCGGGCCGCGATGGCCTGGTTGCTCAGTCCCTCCGCCACCAGCTCGGCGATCTCGAATTCACGGGTGGTCAACTCGCCCAGCTCCGGGGGAATCACCGGGGTGTCCGCGACGATCTGCGGACGTATCAACTCGGCCAGATCCGTCAGCAGACGCGCGCCGCCGCCCGCGGCGATCCGGTGGGCCCGGTGCCACATCACGGCCGCGCGGGGGCCCTGTCCGGAGCGCTTCACCAAGGGAGCGGCGCGCAACAGGGAGTAAGCCTCCCACAGGGTCAGGCCGCAACGGGCGTACTCCTGCGCGGCCGCCTCCAGGAGGCGGACGGCTTCTTCCGAGTCGCCGCGGTGCTCGGCCAGCGCGGCCCGGGCCCGGAGTGCGGCCGCGCGCTGGCCGCCCAGGCCCAGGCGGTCCGCCTCACGTCCGGCCTGCGTGGCCCAGCGTCCGGCCTGGTCGAGGTCACCGGCGGCCAGGGCCGCGCTGACGAGCGTGTCCAGTTGCCCCGGACGGATGGACGGTTGGAGCAACGGCAGTTCACGGCCTCCGCCTGCGGTCGTGATGGCCTGCTCGGCGCGGTGCGGATCACCGCTGACGAACGCCGCGTGGCCGAGCATGCACCAGGCCAGGGCCGACCACCAGCCCTTGCTGCTGCCCGCGGCCACGACGGCTTCCTCGCCGGCCGCGAGCGCGTCGCCGTCTCCCAACGGCCGTATCAGGAGCAGGATCAGCGTCTTGAAGGCGAGTGTGAACGCCAGGAGGTCACTGCTGCCGAGTGTGCGGGCGATCGCCTCCGCCTCTTCGGCCGACTCCAGCGCGGCCGGTAGCCGGCAGGTGTTGAGGTACACGAAGGCTCTGTTCGACAACAGGTGGGGCAGAACGTGGAGTTGACCGCCGCGGCGGGCGATCTCCAGGCCCCGGTCCATGTGCCGCTCCGCGTCGGCGTACCGCTCGATGAGCGTTTCCGCCCAGGCCAGCCAGACCAGTGCCTCGCTCAGATCCGTCAGGTCGGGGTCGGTCAGCGCGTCGGTGAGCCCGCGGGCGGCGTCGGCGAACCGTGCTGCCGCCTCGGTCTCCCCCTCGTAGGCCTCCCCCAGCGACGCCAGTGCCAGGGCCGCCGCCTCGCCCACGGGGTCGCCGTGGGAACGCGCGACGGCGAGAGCGCGTGCGACGTCGGCGCGCACCTCGGGGTAGGACGCGGTCAGCAGGGCGGTCATGCCCAGGGCCAGGCCCAGGGAGACCGCCTGGCCGGGTGGCGGGCCCGGTCGGCGCGACAGCTCCCGGCGCAGCAGGGCGGTGGCCTCCGGTGAGTGCCCGAGGTGCCGTTCCATCACGGCGCACTGGGCGATGGCCTCCGCGCGCAGGTCGGGGTGGTCCTCCCCCGCCGTGGCGATGACGGTGTGCAGCAGGTCCCGGCTCTCCCGGAGGTTTCCGCCGACGCCGAGCGCCCGGGCGCGTGCCAGGACGAGTTCGCCGCGCCGCCGCGCGTGCTCGGGTGTGTCCGGCATGAGTCCGAGCACGACGTCCAGCAGATGGGCGGCCGTGGCCGGCGCGGTGGGCGCGAGGTGGGCGGCGGCTTCGCTCAGTACGGCCGCCGCCTCCGGGTCCCAGCCGGTGAGCGACTTCTCGACGTGGTGCGCACGCTCGGCCGCCGAGGTCCCGCGCCGGGCCAGCTCGTGTGCGGCACGGCGGTGCACCTCCGCGCGTCGCGACGCCGGAGTGTTCTCGTAGACCAGCGCCCGCATCAGGGGGTGGCGCAGCACCCACCGGCCGTCCGCGCCCAGGCGCAGCAGGTCGCGCCGGGCCAGGGCGCCGGTGTGGTCCTCGACGTCCTGCTCCGGCGTTTCGGTCGACACGGTCAGCATCGCCGAAGTGGCGTGGTCGCCGAGCGCGGCGACCGCTTCGGCGATGCGGCGCTGCGGCCCGGCCAGCGCGGTCAGTTCGTCCAGGAGCAGTGATGCCAGTCCGCTCGGCACCCCGAGCGGGTCGGTTGCACGGGGGTGGTCGGTGACGCCGTGCAGCGGGGTTCCGTTGCGGTACGCCTGGAGGAGGGAGAGCAGATAGAGGGGGTTGCCCTCGCTGGCGGCGTACAGCTTCCTGGCCTGGTCCGGGGGGAGGTCGGGGGCGAGCGCCCGGATGGACTCCTGTTCGGGCAGCGGTTCCAACGGCACATGGAGCACGGCGTCGTTGTCCGCGCCCCGGGTGAGGGCGGCGGTCAGCGGTGTCGGTGTCTGACGGCTCCGGCGTGCCACGACCAGGAGCACCCGGCCGCGCGGGGGGTGCCGGACGAGGTAGTCCACGAGTTCCCTGGACTCCGGGTCCGCCCAGTGCAGATCGTCGACGGCCAGCACCAGACCGCCCGCGCCGAGGCGCGTGAGCAGCGCGGCGATCGTCCGGTACAGACCGAAGCGGTTGCGGACGTTCTCGCCCGGCGCGCCGCCCGAGGTACCGACCCGGGAACTCCACACGCCGTGCAGCACCGCGTCCGCCTCGGCCAGGACGGCATGGTCGGCGGATGTCCCGGGGGCGGCATCGGCGAAGGCATCGGTGAACGCCTGGAACGGGATGTGCTGCTCGTACTCCGTGGCTCTGCCGCGCAGCACGGTGTACCCGGCCTGCCGTGCCCGGGCGCACACCTCCCCCAGCAACCGGCTCTTGCCGATGCCGGGTTCCCCGGCGATGTCGACGGCCGTCGGCACCCCGGGCTGCCCGAGGCCGTTGATCACGGCGTCGAGACGCGCCAGTTCCGAGGTCCTGCCGACCAGTTGTGCCACGTTCGCATCCCCCCAAGGCACTGCCTGCGCCCCGTGCGTCGCTCTCTGTCTTCAGCCCAACCCTAAGGTGGGGCACTGACAACGCACGGGCGGGGACTACGTAGTTCCACTGATGTGAACGGCGCCGGCTTCTGCCAGCATCGTCCTCCGCCGCTTTGCCGCTCCTCGCCTGTCCGCGCGGGAGTCCGCGGCACGGTGCAGAAGGAGGACAACCCCATGACGGTACGGCCACCGGGTCCGGGCGACGCCCCGCTCTCCGAGCTGTCGGAGGACGACGACACGGATCTCGCGTGGGTCTCGGTCAGGCCCGACAACGGGACGATCAAGGGCCCGCTCCTCAAGGGTGCGCCCCTCATCCTCATCGGCGCCCTGCGCATGGGCCTGATGATGGCCAAGGGACGTGGCACCTCGGCGGGATCGGGTGGAGCGGGTCTGGTGATCGGGGTGTTGGCGTTCGCCGTCCCGTTGCTGTGGATCGGCGCGCTGAGCGGACTGCGCTGGGCGAACGCCGGCATCCGGCTGGAGGAAGGCGTTCTGACGGTACGGAACCTGTGGAACCGTCGGGTCCTCGACGTACCGGTGTCCTCCCTCACGGGGCTGCACACGGTGCGGCTGCCGCTGGACGGTGTGCACACCGGCCGGATCCTCATCACCTCGAAGGCCGGCAAGCCCCTCGTGATCGACACCCGGCTGTGGGACCCGGAGGGGCTCAAGGAGCTGTGGCGGGGGCTGGGGTTGGCCTTCCAGGACCACGGACGTCTGGACTGGTCCCAGCTGCACCAGCGTTTCCCCGGGGTGCGCATGCCGTGGCGTCAGGTCCACTACGTGGTGTTCACGCTGCTCATCGTGATCGGAGCCATCGCGTACATCGCGCTGATCGTGAACCTGCCCTTCCTCGTGTGATCCGGCGGGCGGCCGACCGTCCGGGGTGGTGGGGACGGTGGGCGGTGCGGGCGGCGAAGGCTCAACGGCCCGTCCGTATCAGGCCCGTCAGGTAGCGCCAGAGCGACGAGCGGCGCTGGACGGCCTGGTCCGCCGCCACCGCCCCGGACACTTCGGGCGTGTCGGAAGTGCCGGATTCCCGGCCCGCGGCCCGCTCCTGCCCTTCCGGTGCCAACGGGGCGACCGGCGAGGCCAGTTCGTACCGTACGGGCAGCGATCGCAGGCCGCGCATGAACGGGGAGGAACGCCAGGGCAGTTGGTCCACCGGGAGCGCGAGTTCCAGGTGGGAGAAGCGCTCGAACAAGCGGCTCACCCCCGCCGCCGCGACCGTCGACGCCAGCTCGCGTGCCGGGCACTGGCGCCGGCCCGCGCCCCACGCGAGGTGCGCCCGGGTGCTGATCGTCGTGTTGGCCTCCACGTGGTCGGCGAAGACGGGATCGGCGTGCGCGGCGGCGGAGGACACCCAGACCGGATCGCCCTCGCGGATCGTGTAGTTGCCGAGGGGAGTGTCCCGGGCCGCGAACCTCGGTACGAAGTTCACCAGCGGCGGTTTGCGCATGACGACCCGGTTCATGGTCTCCCTGACCATCCCGGCGGACAGACTGGCCCGCGCGCCGCCCTCCCCCGCGATGACCTCGACCACGGTGTTGGAGATCAGGATGCCGACGTGGTCGGACGTCATGCCGAGCAGCATGAACAGCTCACGGGCGAGCGCGTCGAGGGAGAGGTCGGGGTGGGCGGCCAGCAGGTAGGAGGGGAAGTCGTCGCCCGGCCGCGTCCGCTTGGCCGCCGCCAGCTCCACCAGGGTCTCCAGCAGGCGTTCCAGGGCGGGTTCCGCGTCCGGCCCCGCGTCGAGCACCCGCCACATGTCCATCAGCGCGTCGTCGCCCTGTGAGCCGGGGAAGCCGAGCAGATGGCTTGCCACCATCAGCGGCAGCGGTCGCGCGAACTGCGCCGACAGGTCGGCCACGCCCGTGCCGCCGCCCTGTCCCAGCAGGGTGATCAGCTCGTCGGCATGGGCGGTGACGGCGGCCTTCAGCCGCTTGGTCTGCGGATGGCGCGGATCCTGGAAGGGCTTGAGCGCCGCGTCCCACGCCGTCCGCAGCGGCTGGTAGCCGGGACCGCCCTGGATCAGCACGTGGTTCACCTCCAGGGAGGGTCCGAGCGGCCAGTCGGCGGGCACCCTGCCCTCCGACCGGGCCCGCCAGTTCTCCAGCCCCTTCGGCCACGCGTCGTCGTCCTGGAGGACTTGAAGCGACTCGCGGTACCCCAGCACCAACCACGCGGGTACCCCCAGCAGATCGACCGGCGCGACCGGGCCGTGCCGCTGCCTCAGCCGCTCGTAGACGAGCGCGGGGCGCGTCTCGTAGTCCCGGGTCAGAAGCGGCTGCGCGGCGATCGCCTCCAACGGCGTGTCGTCCACGTCCATGGATCCGCCGTCCCCCATGTGGGATTCCACCGTTCGCAGCCCTTCGACGCCACCCGCCCCCGGCTCGTAGCCCTTCAATGGCTACGAACCGGTGGCAGACCCTACCCCAGACCGCGCGAACCGGCCGCCGCGGGGCGCCCCTTGGTTCAGGCCGTGACCTGCGCTGGTTTGCCCGGGGTGCGCAGGACCGGGTCGGTGCGCAGCCGCAGGAAGGCCAGACCGAGGGCGACGGCCTGAAGCGCGGCGCACACCGCGATGACGTAGTCGAGAGCCCACGGTGAGGTGAGGGCGACCACGATGCCCGCGAGCGGGAAGGGCAGCAGCAGAAGCAGGATGGTCAGGGAGAGGGTGCTGCCGAAGACCGCGGCCGGGATGAGCAGGGAGCGCAATGTGCGCAGGACGACGGTCAGGCCGCCGTCGCCCGCCATGAACAGCGCCATGAGGACGACGTACGCGGTGTACGTGGGCGCGTGGGCCAGGGCGAGACAGGCCGCGGACGCGACGGTGGAGCACACCACGCCGACCCCCCACAGGCCCAGCCGGTTGAGCGCGAAGCGGCAGACGGTGACCGTCAGGAGTGTGGAGGCCGCGGCTGCCGACCAGAGGGTGCCGACGGCCGCGGGGGACAGACCGAAGCGCTCGACGACGATGATCGGGCTGGCGGACTGGAGCAGCCCGAGGGCGAGGTTGGAGACGGTCAGGCCGCCCACCAGCCAGCCGAGCGCCGGCAGCGAACGCAGCGTCCGCCAGCCCGTCTTGAGGCCCGCTCCCCGCTGTGTGGTGCCGGGCTGGGAGCCGCGCAGGGGGGTCGGCGGGGTCTGCAGGGCGAGAGCCGCCGCCAGGCACGACAGCACGCTCAGAACGGCGAGCATCTGGGTCGGTCCCGCCAGCAGCAGGACGCCGCCGAGCGCGGGTCCGGTGAGCGTCGCCGTCTGGTCGATGCCGATCAGGACGGCCTGAACCTTGTGTGCCTGGGTGTCCGAACGGCGGCTCACGATCGCGCCCACGGCTTCGTTGGCGATAAAGCTGAACTGCGTCAGGGTGCCCGTCGCGGCGGCCAGCGCCATCACGACGAATGTCTGCGCCGTCCCCCGTTCCAGCATCGTCAGCGCGACGCTCCCGCCGGCCACGAGGACCGCGCGCGCCGAGGAGGCGAGGAAGAACACGATGGCGGCTCCGCGCCGGTCGACCAGGTCACCGGCGAGGCCGAAGGCCGCCACCCGCGGTATCCATTCCAGCGCGAAGGCCAGCCCGGTCAGCGAGGCGGATTCGGTCGTGGCCAGCACCAGGAGCGGCATGGCGTACGTCGACATGGAGAAGGCGAGTGCGTCGAAGGCCCGCGGTGCGTAGACCCGGCGGAGCAGGCTGCCAGGGGGTACGGCGGCATGCCGACCGGCCGGTCGGCCCTCGTACAGTTGAATGGTCACGGAGTATGGGGGGCTTTCACTCAGCTGTGATGGGGAACGCCCGACGGGCTCGAAGGACCCTCAGGCGGGCAGGTGCACGACGGTCATCGAGCCGGAGAGACACCCGCCGTCCAGGGCGTGTCGCCCTGGCGGCGGTCCGCTCGACACGGCGCCTACGGGGTGGCGTGAACCGCTTCGCCAACAGGACCGGTGGAGACCTCGCCGCCAGGACCGGCGGAGAGAAGACTGCTCGTCCATGCCATGGCGCGATGTCGGGTCACACGAACTCCGCTCGGAACTTGGGCGAGTCGGGAAACGGGCATGCGGGATGAATCGACACGACCGAGACCGGGGAAGGAGGCATCGACGCAGGCCTTGTTTAGGCATCAACATCTGTGCAGCCACAAGGTAGCCGAAACTTTCGGATCACCCGAAAGCGTAATCAGCCAAAGTCACAGACCTACGGCTGAATATGACATCAGCAACAGCGGGGCCGTGCAAGAGGTGCGCCGGATCCCTCCAGGCCGTCGTACGGGACTGTGCGCACAACGGACGCGCCGGTCGGGGCCGGTCTCCGGCTTCCGACGTGTCAGCATGGGCCGGTGACCGAGCCGTTGCCCTGGCCCTGTGGGGCATCACTCGGGGTGCCGACGGCGACATCGGTGCCCACTTCCTCGCCCCTCCCCTGGTGAAATCGCGCATGCCGGTTTGCGGTGTCCGCCTCCTGGCCACACGGTGAAGAAAGGCATGTCGCCGCACCCCACTCGCCTGCGGCCTCAAGGAAAGCGACTGTGATGATGAAGGGCAATGCCAGAACGAAGCAGCTCAGGGGCAAGATGAGGGAGACCCTCGGCAAAGCCCTGGGCAACAAGTCCATGCAAAGGACGGGCCGCGGAGAACAACTGCGCGGAAAGGCCCAGGAGATGACCGAGAAGGCCGCGGGCCAGATCCGCCAGCGGACCAAGCACTGAGGACGACGGCCCGGCCGTCCCGGATACGGTCATCGGCGCCCCGGGCCGGGCGGGGTCTTCAGCACCCTGGGACTCGGTCCTCATCGTGGTCACGCCGACCACCGTGACGGTGCCGCTCGGCCCGCTCACGGTGACGAACCGTGTCCCGGCCTGCCGGCTCCATCGCGGTGGTCGGCGCCCTGCGAGGTCAGCGGTCCGGAAACGGCGCCGGCGACGCCCCCTTCATCTCGGAGGCGTGCGCGACCACGCCACCGAGGAGGGTCCGCGACGCGCCGCAAGCTCCGCCCGGGTCGGGCCGGAACCCCGCGCCGGAGGGCGCGCAGGACCATGACTCTTCAGGCAGGACCATGACTCTTCAGCATCCCGCCGACCGCGGCGGTGCCGGACGCGGCAGGTTCGAACGACTCGCGGAGTCGGTGTCGACGTTGACCAGTTCACCGGCCTTCTTCGTCTTCTGTCTCGCGCTGGTCGCCTTCACCGTCGCCGTGCACATCGCCGGAATCGCGACGGAGTGGCTCCTTCTCGCCGGCGGCTCCATGACGGCGGTGACGCTGCTGCTCCTCGCGCTGCTCAAGAATTCGGAACTCCGGGCCGAGCGAGCGATCCAGCGCAAGTTGGACGCCATCGCCGCCGCTCTGCTCGAAGCGCAGGAGGGTGAACCCGGAAAGGCGCACGAGAACCTCAGGAAGGTGATCCGGATGGAGGACGAGATCTGAGGGGGCGACTCGTTCCCCGGGCGGGCCTACGCGTGCGTCAGCCGAAGCCGTAGATCGATCTCCTGGTCGCCGGAGGCGGACCCGGACACCTGGACGCCGAAGGCGGACGTGAGGGTCTGCCGCAGCCGGTCGACCGCCACGGGACCGCCTTGGAGCTCCACGGTGACGGAACCGTTCAGGGAAAGGTCCGACGGGAGCGCGGCGTCGCGCGCGTCCCGCCCGACGAGGAAGGCTCCGGTCCAGGTGTCGGAGCGTGCGGCGCTGTCGTGCCGTGGCATGTCCTCGCCGCTCTCCGCGGCGAAGCGTGTACCCAGGACGCGCAACACGGTGTCCGCGTCCGCGACCGAGCAGGCGTCCAGGACGACCTGCACCAGCTCCGGGGAAGAGGCCGGCCGATCGGTCGGGTCTGGGGATGACGAAGTGCCGTGCGCGGTGTCGGTGTCGTGCGCCGTGCTGTTCATGGTGTCCTCTCACGTCTCCTGGTCGGGCCCGGCACCGGCGGAGCGGGGCCGAACCGCGTGCGGGTCGCGTTCTCGTCAGAGTTCGCGCAGGGCGGGCAGCAGCGTCTTCTCGGCCCCGGCGATGAACGGGAGTTGCTGGTCGCCGCCCACCTGCACCAGGGCGATCTCGGTGAAGCCCGCCTCCACGTAGGGCCGGACCGCCTCCACGAAGGTGTCGACGTCGTCGCCGCACGGGATGGCTCCCGCGGTGTCCTCCGGGGTGACGTACCGGGTGGCGCCCTCGAAGCCCGAGGGGCCCGGCAGTTCGGCGTTGACGGGCCAGCCGCCGAGGGCCCAGCGGAACTGTTCGTGCGCGCGGGTCACCGCGGCCTCCCGGTCCGGGTCGTAGCAGACGGGCAGCTGACCGACGCACGGTTTGCCCCGGCCGCCGCTTCGGTCGAAGGCCTCGATGAGTTCCGGCTCGGGCTCGGTGGCGATGACGAGATCCGCGAGCCGGCCCGCCAGGGAACAGGACCGCTTGCCGGATACGGCCACCCCGATCGGGGGCGGTTCGTCCGGCAGGTCCCACAGCCGGGCGTTCGCCACCTCGAAGTGCGTGCCCTGGTGATGCACGTTGCCGCCCCGAAGAGCTCGCGGATGATCTCCACGGCTTCTTCAAGCATCTCCAGACGGGTCCGCGGGGAGGGCCAACCGCCGCCCACCACGTGCTCGTTGAGGTTCTCGCCGTGCTCGTTGAGGTTCTCGCCGTGCTCGTTGAGGTTCTCGCCCGAGCCGAGCCCGAGCCGGAACCGGCCCTCCGAGAGCAGTTGCAGGGTCGCCGCCTTCTGCGCGACGACGGCGGGGTGACAGCGGCTCGTCGGGCAGGTCACGTACGTCATGAACGGCATCCGCACCGTCGCCTGGGCGGCGGCGCCGAGCACGCTCCACGCGTAGGGGGCGTGCCCCTGCGACTCCAGCCAGGGGAAATAGTGGTCGGACGTGACGGAGAAGTCGAAACCGACTCGCTCCGCCTCGACCACGTGTTCTACGAGGTCGCGGGGGCCGGCCTGCTCGGTCATCATCGTGTATCCGATTTCCACCATATCCTCCGCATTACCCGTAGCCATGATCCGAAACATCCGACCGCTGCCACAGGTGCCGTCGACCAGCGGCCGGACCCCTGTCAGCAGGTCGGCCAGGCGCGCCCCCGCCTCCCGGGCCCCAGAAGGAGGTCGTCTCCCGCGTCGCCGCCGGCGCCGCCGTCATCGACGAACTGGCCGCCGACCCGGAGGTGTCGGGCATCCTGCTGCAACTGAGTCCTTCCTCGCCACCATGCCCGGCACTGGCACTGGCACTGGCACGGGCACCGGCACAGGCCGGCGGCGAGCGTGCCGCCGTCCGCGTGGACCGCGCCTCGACGACGGCCACCGGGAAGCTGATCAAGATTGGCCGCCGCGACATCGAGAAGACCGGGCCGTCGGCCCGTACCCATGGTCATGGGGTCGCCCCGCCCCTGACATGGCCGACATTCGAAGAACAGGCAGCCTCATGAACGCATCCGCTTCCATCGGCGTCACCGGCCTCGGAGTGATGGGCCGCAACCTGGCCCGTAACTTCGCCCGGAACGGTTACACCGTCGCCGTCCACAACCGCTCCGCCGGCCGCACCCGCGCGCTGGTGGAGGAGTTCGGCCACGAGGGCTCCTTCGTCCCTGCCGAGACGGCCGAGGAGTTCGTGGCCGCGCTCGCCCGCCCCCGCCGCCTCATGATCATGGTGCAGGCAGGCGCGGCCACCGACGCCGTCATCGACGAGTTCGCCCCGCTCCTGGAAAACGGCGACATGATCATCGATGGCGGCAACGCCCACTTCGCCGACACCCGCCGCCGCGAGGCCGCGCTGCGCGAACGCGGCCTGCACTTCGTCGGTGCCGGCATCTCCGGCGGCGAGGAGGGCGCCCTCAACGGGCCGAGCATCATGCCCGGCGGCTCGGCGGAGTCGTACGCCGTCCTCGGCCCGATGTTCGAGAGCATCAGCGCCAAGGTCGACGGCGAGCCCTGCGCCACCCACATCGGCACCGACGGCGCCGGACACTTCGTCAAGATGGTCCACAACGGCATCGAATACGCCGACATGCAGCTCATCGCCGAGGCCTACGACCTGCTGCGCCAGGTCGCCGGGTACAGCCCCGCCGAGATCGCCGATGTCTTCCGCACCTGGAACGAGGGCCGCCTCGGCTCCTATCTGGTCGAGATCACCGCCGAGGTCCTCGCCCACACCGACCCGCAGACCGGTGGCGCGTTCGTCGACATCGTCGACGACGCCGCCGGGCAGAAGGGCACCGGCCGCTGGACCGTGCAGACCGCCCTCGACCTGGCCTCCCCTGTCACCGCCATCGCCCAGGCCACCTTCGCCCGCGCCGCCTCCGGCCAGAGCGACCTCCGTGCCGCCTACCGGGGTCTGCCCGGCGGCACCACTCCCCCGCTCAGCCGCACCGAGGCCGCGCGCTTCACCGCTCAGGTCGAACACGCCCTGTATGCCTCGAAGGTCATCGCCTACGACCAGGGCTGGAAGATGATCCTGGACGCCGCCGCCGAGTACGGCTGGAAGATCGACCTCGGCGCGGTCGCCCGGATCTGGCGCGGCGGCTGCATCATCCGCGCCTCCTTCCTCGACCGTATCCGCGCCGCCTACGCCACCGACCCCGACCTCGTCAGCCTGCTCGCCGAGGACGGTTTCGCCCAGGAGATCAGCGACGCCCAGGTCCCCTGGCGGGAGATCGTCGCCTCCGCCGCCCGGCGTGGCATCCCCGTCCCCGCGTTCTCCGCCGCACTCGCGCACTACGACACCCTGCGCGCCGACCGCCTGCCCGCCGCCCTCCTCCAGGGGCAGCGCGACTACTTCGGCGCCCACACCTACCGGCGCACCGACCGTGAGGGCTCCTTCCACACCCACTGGTCGCAGCCCGACCGCCCCGAAACCACCGCCTGACAGGGACTCGGGCCGCGCGCGATGCGGCGCGCGGGTCACTTCCGTGGGGTGGGCCTCAGCAGCAGCCTGACCAGGGCCGTGGTCAGCAGCAGTGCCGCGGCGATCAGGAGGCTGACGCACAGGCCGTGCAGGAAGCCCGCCCCGCCCCCGAGCGGGATCATCGGCGTCATCAGCAGCCAGGGCGGCGCAGAAGACCAGCAGTGCCGGCGCCAGGACGAACCGCAGGCGTACGACGTGAAGGGCCATTCCTCGGGTCGCAAGACCTTCCACCACCCCCGGGTCGGCGACGTCGCCTTCGGCTACCAGTCCATTGACGCTGGAGGGCACCGCCGGCCACCGTCTGATCGCGTACCACGCCCCGCCCGGCACCCCGGAGTACGACGCGATGCTCCTGCTCGACGCGGCCGGGAAGGCCGCAGAGCGGTCCGCGCGCCGGACAGGGGCCGGGCGACCCGCGGCCGGCCGGCGGCCCTTTCCTCAGGTGCCCTTCGGGTGACCTCGGCACGGGTGCGGCAACACCCCGTACGAGGGCTCGGGGGCGCGCCTCGTACGGGGTGGTCTCGGGCGGACGGTGCCGCGGTGGGTCAGGCCAGGGTCGCGGTGTCGATCACGAAGCGGTAGCGCACGTCCGAGGCCAGGACACGCTCGTACGCCTCGTTGATCTGATCGGCGGGGATGATCTCGACCTCGGCGCCGATGCCGTGCTCGGCGCAGAAGTCGAGCATCTCCTGCGTCTCGCGGATGCCGCCGATCAGCGACCCCGCGTACACACGGCCCTGCATGATCAGCGAGAACACGTTCAGCGACAGCGGCTCCGCGGGAGCGCCGACGTTGACCATCGTGCCGCCCACGGCGAGCAGGCCGAGGAAGGTGTCGAGGTCGAGCTTGGCGCTGACCGTGTTGAGGATGACGTCGAAGGTGCCGGCGAGCTGCTCGAAGGTGGTCGGGTCGCTGGTGGCGTAGTAGTGGTCGGCGCCCAGCCGCAGACCGTCGTCCATCTTCTTCAGCGACTGCGACAGGACGGTGACTTCGGCGCCCATCGCGTGTGCGATCTTGACGGCCATGTGGCCGAGTCCGCCGAGACCGATGACGGCGACCTTCTTGCCGGGGCCCGCGCCCCAGCGGCGCAGCGGGGAGTACGTGGTGATGCCCGCGCACAGCAGCGGGGCGGCCTCGTCGAGGCCGAGGCCCTCGGGGATGGTGACGACGAAGTCGTCGTCGACCACGACGTGGGTGGAGTAGCCGCCCTGGGTCAGGGAGCCGTCGGCGTCGATCGAGCCGTAGGTGAGCGTGTTGCCCTTGAGGCAGTACTGCTCCTCGCCCCGCAGGCAGGGCACGCACTCACGGCAGGAGTTGACCATGCACCCGACGCCGACCCGGTCGCCCACGGCGTGCCGGGTGACCTCGGAGCCTACCTGGGTGACGATGCCGGCGATCTCGTGGCCGGGAACCAGGGGGTAGGTCGCCGGGCCCCACTCGCTGCGGACGTTGTGGATGTCGGAGTGGCAGATGCCGCAGTACTTGATGTCGATGAGGACGTCGTGCGGGCCGACGTCACGGCGCTCGACGGTGGTCGGCGCGAGCGGTTCGGTCGCCGAAGCGGCGGCGTATGCGGGGACGGTAAGCACCGGTTCTCCAGTGGGGGTGAAGTTGATGGGGTTGTCGGCAGCCGGGTGGCCGCCGAAGTCCGACTAGGCGTCCGCTCCGCCGCGTGGCACCAGTCGCATCGTCGTGGAGCCCGCCACGGGGCTCGTGATGCGGGCGATGGTGTTCGCGGAGTTGCGGCCGTACTTGGTGCGGTAGGCGGCGTCGACCTCGCTGTCGGCGTCCGTCAGCGTGACGTCCTTCTCGACGCCGTCGGCCTCGATACGGCCCTCGCGGCGGGCCCGGGTGCCGCGGAACCAGTCGGAGCCCGGGCCGTTCACGGAGCGGACGTAGATCTCGTCGGGGCTGCCGCGCAGGTCACGGGGGGGGCGTCAGAGCGGGGCGCACGACCAGTGAGAGGCACCGCGGGAGCGTCGGTGCGGGAACGGCAGTGCGGGGCCCGTGCGCGTCCGGGAGGTCGGGGCCTCCTCGGACGGGCGGGCGGCGGGCGGTCAGCTCCGTGTTCAGGGCTGGACGAGTACCTTCAGTGCCTCCCGGTCGGCCATCGCGCGATAGCCGTCGGGTACCTCGTCGACGCTCACCGTGCGGTCGAAGACGCGCCCGGGTTCGATCTTCCCCTCGAGGATGTCGGGGAGGAGTTCCTCGATGTAGGCGCGGGCCGGAGCGACACCGCCGGTGAGGGTGATGTTGTTCATGAACTCCTGGAAGCCCAGCGGCACCTGGTCGTACTGCGGGGCGCCCACCCGGCTGATCGTGCCCCCCGCGCGCACCACGCCCAGCGACATCTCCAGCGCGGGCAGCGTGCCGACGCACTCCAGCACCGTGTGCGTACCGTCGCCGCCGGTCAGCTCGCGCACGCGCTCGACGCCCTCCTCGCCGCGTTCGGCGACGATGTCGGTGGCACCGAAGTCGCGGCCCAGATCGGTGCGGGCCTTGTGCCGCCCCATCAGGATGATCCGCTCGGCGCCGAGCCGTTCGGCGGACAGTACCGCCGACAGCCCGACCGCTCCGTCACCGACCACGGTCACGGTCGTACGCGGGGTGACGCCCGCCGTCACCGCGCAGTGGTGGCCGGTGCAGAAGACGTCCGACAGGGTCAGCAGCGACGGCAGCAGGGCGGAGTCCTCGCCGACGGGCAGCTTCACCAGCGTGCCCTGGGCCTGCGGGACCCGCACCGCCTCGCCCTGGCCGCCGTCCACCCCGTCCGTGGCCCAGAAACCCCCGTGCCGGCACGAGGTGTGCAGCCCCTCACGGCAGAAGTCGCAGGTGTTGTCCGAATAGACGAAGGGGGCCACCACCAGGTCTCCGGTCTTCAGTCCGGAGACCTCCGCGCCGATGTCCTCGACGACACCCAGGAACTCGTGGCCGATGCGGTCGCCGTGCTCGGTGGGCGGACGCGACCCGTACGGCCACAGGTCGCTGCCGCAGATGCACGCACGCAGCACGCGTACGACGGCGTCCGTGGGCTGCTGGATCCCCGGGTCGGGAACCTCCTCCACGCGCACGTCACCGGCACCGTAAATCAGAGTTGCTCGCATGAGTCTTTCCGATCGAGTCGTCCTGTACTTGCTCGCAGAGCGTCGAGAGCGGCGGCAGCGCCGCGTCCGGCTCGGAACAACCGGGAATTCGGGCGTCTGTCCCCTTCGGTCGAAGGGGACATTCCGGCCGTTCAAAAAGTATGGGTCCCGATATCGGGGCCCGCACTCTCACGCCTGCCTGCGATGACGACTCCGGGGCGCAGCGGTGGATCTGGTGGACGGGCGTCCTCAGACCTTCCAGGAGCGCAGCTGGTCGGCGACGGCGGGGACGCCGACGCGGGTGTCGCGGATCTTGCGGACGAGGTCGGACAGGGCTCCGTAGGGCGGGTCGATGCCCTCGCCCGACTGGTCCATGTACTGGGCGGCGACGAACGCGGCGAACAGGCTGTTGCGGTGCGGCAGCGGCTCCAGGCGCACGATGGTGTGCATCAGCGCGGCGGCGCGCCAGGCCGCGTCCGGGTCGGCCGCGGCGAGCGTGGGCAGCTTGGTCTTGTGCCGGGCGACGGCCGCGACGAGCGCGGAGTAGTCCGACACGGACATGTCCTCGCGGGCGAGGGCGGCCTCCTGGACGTCGAGCAGCCAGGCGACATCGATGGTCAGGTGCATCAGGCGGCCGCGGATCCGTCCCGGCGCTCGGCGGGCGGCACCTCGTCGGGGAACGCGTCGTCGAACTCGCCGCGCAGTCTGTCGGCCCAGGCGGTGGCGCCGGCGACGAACTGCCTGCGCTGCATCTCCCGGACACCGAGGTCGTGAAGATACTGCTTGAGGCTCTTGCCGTCGGCCGCGGCGGCCGCGCGCACTCCCTCGAGCTCCTCTTCCGTGAAGGTCACGTTCAGTGATGGCATACACGGATGGTACCTGGTTGGTACCAGGGGTGCGAGGTCTCAGGGCCGACTGAACGAACGGCCAGGGGGCGAATCGGCAGGTCCCCGACGCCGCCGATCTAAGCTCGGCGCATGGCCAAGTACTTCGACGTGCACCCCGAGAACCCCCAGCAGCGCACTCTCAGCCAGGTGGCGGAGATCATCCGCGGCGGAGGGCTCGTCGCCTATCCGACCGACTCCTGCTTCGCCCTCGGGGCCCAGTTGGGCAACCGGGACGGACTCGACCGGATCCGTTCGATCCGCCGGCTGGACGACAGGCACCACTTCACCCTGATGTGCCAGGACTTCGCACAGCTGGCCCACTTCGTACGCCTGGACAACGCGGTGTTCCGTGCGATCAAGGCCTCGACTCCGGGTAGTTACACCTTCATCCTCCCGGCGACGAAGGAGGCACCGCGCAGGCTGCTGCACCCGAAGAAGAAGACGGTCGGCGTCCGGATTCCCGACCATGTCGTCGCCCGGGCGCTCCTCGCCGAGCTCGGCGAGCCCCTGCTGTCGAGCACGCTGCTCCTCCCCGATCAGGAGAAGCCGCTGACGCAGGGGTGGGAGATCAAGGAGGAGCTCGACCACGTGGTGGACGCGGTCCTCGACTCCGGCGACTGCGGCGTCGAGCCGACGACCGTCATCGACTTCTCGCAGGGCGAGCCCGAGATCGTACGACGAGGAGCGGGCGATCCCTCCCGGTTCGAGTGAGCGGGGCGAAGGGGCCGGTCAGAACGCGGGGCCGCTGACTTTCCAGATCCGGGTGGCGACCTGGAGGTTGAAGCGGCTGTCCACCTCGTCGAGCCTGCGACCGCTGACCTCCCTGATGCGCTGCAACCGGTAGCGGAGCGTGCTGCGGTGCACGGCGAGGGCCTGCGCCGTCTCGTCGTAGTTGCCGCCGTGGTCGAAGTACCGGGTGAGGGTGTGCACCAGGTCGGTGCCATGGGCGTTGTCGTAGTCGAGGAGCGCGCCGAGCCATTCGCGGACGAAGTCGGTGACGTCTCCCGCGTCCTTGTCCCGGGCCAGGATGCGGTAGAGGCCGAGTTCCTCGCAGGTCGTGGTGCCGTCCGCAGGGTGGGACTGGCGGCGTACGGCGAGCGCGCGGACGGCCTGGTCGAAGGAGCGCGGGATGTCCGCCACCGCCTCGCACAGGCTGCCGATGCCCACCGCGCCGTGCGGAGAGCCCACTTCGTCGGCGAGGGCCTCGTACAGACCCGAGTCGCGCGGCTCGCCCCGGACCACGAGCACCGCCATGTCCCCTCGCCGGGCCAGCAGCGACCGCAGGCCCAGTCCCTGCACGGCACGTCCCACCACTCCCAGGAAGCGGTCGTCGGCGACCGTTCCCCGCCACTGTGCGACCGTGACGTGGTGCGGTCCGTGCAGGTCGTGGCCGACGGCCTCGGCCCTGGCGTACGCGCCGCCGTCGTCGGCGCCGATGAGCAGGTCGTCCACAAGTTCCCGGCGCAGCCGCAGCTCGGTCTCCGCCAGACTGCGACGGTGGGCCAGTTCCAGGGACAGTGCCGTGCAGGCGTGTTCGAGGGCGAACATTTCGGCCCCGCCCGCCGTGCCGTCGGGGTCGATGAGCTCGATGCTGCCGAGGGGCTCTCCGTGGTGGCGGGCCAGTCCGATGAGGCGTCCCTCGTGGCGGATCGGACCGAGCTCGCGCATCGCGTCGTGCATGAGTTGCTCGCGCTGGAGCGGATCGGGCTTGGTGTCCGCCTCGGGCGGGAGCGGCCCCGCCCGGGCGAGGAGGTTTCCGAAGCGGTCCTCGACACGGGTGGCGAGGCCGGTCAGCTCGTACACGGCGGCGGCGATGCCGTGCTCCCCTTCGTCGGTGACGGAGGTCCGGGCGAGGACGTCGTGCACGGTGCGCTGCTCCTCCAGCTCCGCCACCAGCGCGGTGAGTCGTTCGTTGACCGCGTCCCGCTCCTCGATCGCCCGGAACAGCTGTCTGGCGTACTCGCGGTCGCGGCGGCGGGCTTCGGCGTTGTAGAGCGCGGCGCCGGTCGTCTGAGCAAGGGCGTAGACGAGGAAGCGGTCCTCATCGGGAGGCGGTTTCCCGGCGCTGACCAGCAGGTAGCCGAGCAGCCCGCCGGAGCTGCGCAGGCCCGCTGCCCAGCCCCAGCCGCCCTCCCGGAAGTGGACGGCGCCGTCCTCCCCTCCCAGCGCGGTCAGCTGTTCGACCGGGTCGGTCAGATCGCGCGGAGCCCGGCCGCCGAGGGTCCGTGTGCTCGGCGTGGCCTCGAGCTCGAAGCGGCCGTCCCTGAGCATGTAGCAGCCCTCGGGCCGGCAGTCGAGGAGGCGTGGCACCTCGTCCATGGCCAACTGGAGGATCTCGTCCGCCGGACGGCCGTCGAGCATGGCCACGGCCAGTACGAACACGTCGTACAGGCTCGCCGACTGCTTGCGTCCCCAGCCGGTCAGGGCGGTGGTGGGCGCCCGGCTGCCGAGGCCGCGTGGTGCGATGCTCCGGTGCGCCGCACTGGTCGCGTCGTCGGCCGTGCCAGACATGCCGCAATACTAGCTTTCGCCCCCTTTCTCCGCTTCTTGCGCCGGTCACAAGTGGGGTTCTCGCAGCGGCCACGCGTGGGGCGGAACACCGACCGGGAGCCGGGGCGGCTCCCTGACCGCCTCGCGCGGCGCCTCGCTGTCTCCTGCACTCCCAGGGGGAGAGAAGGGGCCGAATTTCGCCCCGCCGGGAGCAGGCGTCGTCCTTCGTCCCGTAACACCCTGGCAAGGACGGAACCCACGACCCGGGTCCGCCGGCCGGCGCCCGCGGACCCGCGGACCTCACCTGAAGACAACCGCCGCCACCGGAGACGGGCGGACGCCGGGGGTGGCAGGCGAAGGAGTTCCTCATGGGCAAGGCAGTCGGAATCGACCTGGGCACCACCAACTCGGTGATCGCCGTATGGGAGGGCGGTGAAGCGACCGTCATACCCAATGCCGAGGGCTCACGCACCACGCCCTCCATCGTCGCCTTCACCGACAGCGGCGAACGGCTGGTGGGTCAGCTCGCCAGGCGCCAGGCGATCCTCAATCCCAAGGGCACCATCTATTCGGCCAAGCGGTTCATCGGCCGGCACTTCGACGAGATATCCGACGAGGCCAAGGCGGTGGCGTACGACGTCGTCGAGGGCGAGGGTGGAGTCGCGCGCTTCAAGGTGCGCGACAAGCTGTACGCGCCGGAGGAGATCAGCGCGCTGGTGCTGCGCAAGCTCGCCGACGACGCCGGCAAGCAGCTGGGCGAGAAGGTCACCGAGGCCGTCATCACGGTGCCCGCGTACTTCAACGACGCCCAGCGCCAGGCGACCAAGGACGCGGGGCGCATCGCGGGGCTCGGAGTGCTGCGGATCATCAACGAGCCGACGGCGGCGGCGCTGGCGTACGGCATGGAGAAGAAGCAGCACGAGACCGTGCTCGTCTTCGACCTCGGTGGCGGCACCTTCGACGTGAGCATCCTGGACGTCGGTGACGGGGTCGTGGAAGTGCGCTCGACGGCGGGCGACAGCCACCTCGGCGGCGACGACTTCGACCGTCGCCTCGTCGACCTGCTCGCGGACGGCTTCCAGAAGGAGAACGGGATCGACCTGCGCAAGGACCCACAGGCGCTGCAACGGCTTTTCGAAGCCGCGGAGAAGGCCAAGACGGAGCTGAGCTCGGTCACACAGACACAGGTCAGCCTGCCGTTCATCACCGCGGACGCCGCCGGCCCCAAGCACCTGACCGAGACGATCATGCGGTCCACGTTCGAGAAGATCACCGCCGACCTGGTCGAGCGGACCATGGAACCGGTCAGGCAGGCGATGGCCGACGCCAAGACCAGCGCGAACGACATCGACGAGGTCATCCTCGTGGGCGGCTCGACGCGCATCCCGGCCGTGCAGAACCTGGTCCGCCGGCTGACCGGCGGCAAGGACCCGAACATGAGCGTCAACCCCGACGAGGTCGTGGCGCTGGGCGCCGCGATCCAGGCGGGTGTGCTCAAGGGCGAGGTCAAGGACGTCCTGCTGCTCGACGTGACCCCGCTGTCGCTGGGCGTGGAGACCCGCGGCGGTGTGATGACGAAGATCATCGACCGGAACACCACGATCCCGGTCCGCCGCTCGGAGACCTTCTCCACCGCGGAGGACAACCAGGAGGCCGTGGACGTCGTCGTCCTGCAGGGCGAGCGCGAGATGGCCGCCGACAACCGGGTCCTGGGCCGCTTCCAGCTGAAGGACATCCGCCCGGCACCGCGCGGCGAGCCGCAGGTCGAGGTCGTCTTCGACATCGACGCCAACGGGATCCTGAACGTCACCGCACGGGACAAGGACACCGGCAAGGAACAGACCATCACCATCAGCGAGGGCTCCAACCTCGACAAGGGCGAGGTCGAGCGGATGGTCCAGGAGGCGGAACAGCACCGCGGCGAGGACCAGGCGCTGCGCGACGCCGTGGACGCCCGCAACGAACTGGACGCCGTGGCCTACCAGGTGGAGCGCCGGCTGAACGAGCTGGGCGACGCGGTGCCCTCTCACGAACGGGCCCGGGCGGACATGCTCGTCGCCGATGCCCGTGAGGCGGTACAGCAGGAGGCGTCCCCGGACAAGGCCAGGCCGCTGACCTCCGAGCTCCAGCAGGTGCTGGCGTCGCTCGCCCAGTACCAGACGGGCGCGGCCGCACAGGCCCAGGCCGGAACCGGGACGGAGGACACCGCCAGGGCCACGGCAGCATCCGGCGACGACGTGATCGACGCGGAATTCGACAAGAGCTGAGGAGCCGTCATGGCCACCGAGCAGGAGCCGACGACGCCTCCGGAACAGCCGGGCGAGACCTCCTCGCACGTGCCGGAGGCGGACGAGCAGGCGGCCGCCCTCGACGAGATGCGCGACCGCTGGCGCCGCGCACTCGCCGACGTGGACAACCTCCGCAAGCGTCACGCGAAGGAACTGGAACGTGTGCGGGCCGAGGAGCGCGCCCGCACCTCGGCGGCCTGGCTGCCCGTCCTCGACAACCTGGAACGGGCGCTGGCCCACTCCGACTCCGATCCCTCCGCCGTGCTGAAGGGCGTCGAAGCCGTACGCGACCAGGCGGTGGAGGTGCTGCGCGGCCTCGGATATCCCCGCTACGAGGAGACCGGTGTGCCCTTCGACCCGACCCGGCACGAGGTCGTCGGAGTCGTCGACACCCCCGACGCCGAGCCGAACACCGTGGCCCAGGTGGTGAGCCCGGGCTACGGGGCGGACGGAAAGCAGTTGCGCCCCGCCTTCGTCGTGGTCAGCAAGCGGCAGGAGTGACGCCTCATGGCACGGGACTACTACGACGTGCTCGGGGTGACGCGCACCGCGAGCGCCGAGGAGATCCAGCAGGCCTTCCGCAAGCTGGCGCGCAAACACCACCCCGACATCAACAAGGACCCGGGAGCCGAGGAACGCTTCAAGGAGATCAACGACGCGTACAGCGTGCTGTCCGACCCCGCGACCAGGCAGCGCTACGACCGCTTCGGTGAGAACTTCCGGCAGATCCCGCAGGACTACGACGAGCGGGTGGCCGCGGGGGCGGGCGCCCGGGGCGGCTGGAGCGCGGGCGTCGGAGGGGCCGGAGGTGGAGGCGGCAGAAGCGGGGTGCGCTTCCGCACAGCGGACGGTGTCGACTTCGACGACTCCGGCGTCGACTTCGAGGACCTGTTCGGCGGGATCTTCGGACGCGGCAGGAGCGCGGGCGGCGGCTGGGGGCCGGTGCCGGGCGCCGACCAGGAGGCAGAGATCCAGCTCGGCGTCGAAGAGGCGTACCGGGGCGGCAAGCGCGGCATCACCCTGGGCGGTCCCAGCGGGCAGCGCACCTACGACGTCAACATCCCGCGCGGGGTGGTGGACGGGCAGCGCATCCGACTGGCCGGAGAAGGCGGCAGGGGCAGCCCCGACGCCCCACCGGGCGACCTGTATCTGCGCGTGCGGATCAAGCCCGACGGGCGGTTCCGGCTGGAGGGCCGCGACATCCACGTGGTCCTCCTGGTGACACCGTGGGAGGCGGCACTCGGCGCGACCGTGCCGGTGTCCACCCCCGGCGGCACGGCCAAGGTCACCGTCCCCGCGGGCTCCTCCAGCGGCCGCCGGCTGCGGCTGCGCGGCGAGGGCATGCCCAACCCGCGCGGCGAGGACGGCGACCTGTACGCGGAGGTCCGCATCATGGTGCCGCCGGAGGCGACCGCCCGTGAGCGTGAGCTCTTCGAGGAACTGGCCGCCGCGTCCGCCTTCGACCCGAGGAGGCCCCGATGACCACAGCTCCCCGTCCCGGCGGCGCGCACCGCCGTACCGCCACCCCGGTACCCCGCCCGGCTCTGAACATCGTGGTCCGCGCCGCCCCGCTCGGACCGGCCCATCGGCTCGGTCTCGACGCCGTCGCCACCCGATCCGGGCTCCATCCGGATCTCGTACGCCGGTTCGTCACCCTCGGCCTCGTCGACGCCACCCGGGACGCCACCGGGCGACTGTGGTTCGAGCCGTCCGCTCCCGCCACCCTCGCCCGCATCCAACGACTACGGGCCGCGCTCCCCCTCAACTACGCCTCCCTGGGTCTGGTGCTCGATCTGCTCGACCGGATCAGTGAGTTGGAGGACGCTCTGAGGCGCAGCAACGCCGGCTCCAGGAGTGATGAATCGTGGATATGAACCGGCTCACCCAGAAGTCCCAGGAGGCGCTTCAGGAAGCGCAGACCATCGCCGGCCGGCTGAACCAGACCGAGGTCGACGGCGAGCATCTGCTCCTCGCCCTGCTCGACCAGCCCGACGGCCTGATACCGCGGCTGATCGACCAGTCGGGCGCCGACACCCGGGGCTTGCGCACCGCGCTGAACGAGGAGTTGGCCCGCAGGCCGAAGGTGACCGGCCCCGGTGTCACGCCCGGGCAGGTGTACGTCACCCAACGGCTGGCGAAGGTACTGGACTTGGCCGAGCAGGAGGCCAAGCGGCTCAAGGACGAGTACGTGTCCGTCGAGCACCTGGTGCTGGCACTCGTCGACGAGGGGTCCCGCACGGCCTCCGGACGGCTGCTCAAGAAGTACGGCGTCACCAAGGACGGGTTCCTGGCCGCGCTCACCCGCATCCGCGGCAACCAGCGCGTCACCTCGGCGACGCCCGAAGCGGCGTACGAGGCACTGGAGAAGTACGGCCGTGATCTGGTCGCCGAGGCGCGCAGCGGCAGAATGGACCCGGTGATCGGCCGGGACGCGGAGATCCGCCGGGTCATCCAGATCCTGAGCCGCAAGACGAAGAACAACCCCGTCCTCATCGGTGACCCGGGTGTCGGCAAGACCGCCATCGTGGAGGGGCTCGCCCAGCGCATCGTGAGGGGCGACGTACCCGACGGGCTGCGCGACCGGACGATCTTCTCGCTCGACATGAGTTCGCTGGTGGCGGGCGCCAAGTACCGCGGCGAGTTCGAGGAACGGCTGCAGGCCGTACTGAGCGAGGTCAAGGCGGGCGAGGGACGCATCCTGCTCTTCATCGACGAACTGCACACGGTCGTCGGCGCGGGCGGCGGTGCCGAGGGCGCGATGGACGCCGGGAACATGCTCAAGCCCATGCTCGCGCGCGGCGAATTGCACATGATCGGCGCCACCACCCTCGACGAGTACCGCAAGTACGTCGAGTCCGACGCGGCCCTCGAACGCCGCTTCCAGCAGGTACAGGTGGACGAGCCGAGCGTCGAGGACACCATCTCCATCCTGCGCGGACTGCGCGAGCGCCTGGAGGTCTTCCACGGTGTGAAGATCCAGGACACCGCGCTGGTCGCGGCGGCGACCCTCAGCCACCGCTACATCTCCGACCGGTTCCTGCCGGACAAGGCCATCGACCTGGTCGACGAGGCGTGCGCGCGGCTGCGTACCGAGATCGACTCCATGCCCGCCGAACTGGACGAGATCACCCGCAGGGTGACCCGTCTGGAGATCGAGGACGCGGCGCTCGCCAAGGAGACCGACGCCGCCAGCCAGAAGCGACTCGACGAGCTCCGCCGCGAACTGGCCGACCTGCGCGCCGAGGCCGACGCCATGCACGCCCAGTGGGAGGCCGAACGCCAGGCCATCCGCCGGGTGCAGGAGCTGCGCCAGGAACTGGAACAGGTCCGGCAGGAGGCCGAGGAGGCCGAACGCAGCTATGACCTCAACCGGGCCGCCGAACTCCGCTACGGCAGACTCACCGAACTCGAACGCCGCCTCGCGGCGGAGGAGGAGGCGCTGGCCGCCAAGCAGGGCGAGAACCGGCTGCTGCGCGAGGTCGTCACCGAGGACGAGATCGCGGAGATCGTCGCCGCCTGGACCGGCATCCCCGTCACCCGCCTCCAGGAGGGCGAGCGCGAGAAGCTGCTGCGCCTGGACGAGATACTCACCGAGCGGGTGATCGGCCAGGACGAGGCGGTCAAGCTGGTCACCGACGCGATCATCCGGGCCCGCTCCGGGATCCGGGACCCGCGCCGGCCGATCGGCTCGTTCATCTTCCTCGGCCCCACCGGTGTCGGGAAGACCGAGCTGGCCAAGGCGCTCGCCGCGGCGCTCTTCGACTCCGAGGAGAGCATCGTCCGCCTGGACATGAGCGAGTACCAGGAACGGCACACCGTCAGCAGGCTGGTGGGAGCGCCTCCCGGATACGTCGGCTACGAGGAGGGCGGCCAGCTCACCGAGGCGGTGCGCCGCAAGCCGTACTCCGTGGTCCTGTTCGACGAGATCGAGAAGGCCCACCCCGACGTCTTCAACATCCTGCTGCAGGTGCTCGACGACGGCCGCATCACCGACTCCCAGGGCCACACCGTCGACTTCCGCAACACCGTGATCATCATGACCTCCAACATCGGCTCGGCCCACCTGCTGGACGGGGTGACCGCCAACGGCGAGATCAAGCCCGACGCACGGGTGCTGGTGATGAGCGATCTGCAGAGCCACTTCCGGCCCGAGTTCCTCAACCGCGTCGACGACATCGTGCTGTTCAAGCCGCTCGGCATGGCCCAGATCGAGCGGATCGTGGAGCTGCAGTTCGACGACCTGCGCCGCCGGCTGGCCGAACGGCAGATCACCGTCGAGCTCACCGACGCCGCCCGCGAACTCATCGCCGAACAGGGCTTCGACCCCGTGTACGGAGCCCGGCCGCTGCGCCGGTACATTTCGCACGAGGTCGAGACGATGGTCGGCCGAGCGCTGATCCGCGGTGACGTGCAGGACGGTGCGACGATCCGCGTCGACGCCCAGAACGGCGAACTCGTCGTCACCTATGGCGGGCAGGCCACACCGGACGTGCGGAAAGCCGCGTGAGTGCGGTGACCACGAGCACGAGCACGACGGTCGTCTGCGACCACTGCGGCCGCAAGAACCGGTTGCCGGCGGCGGCCCGGGGCACGCCGCGCTGCGGGAACTGCGCGTCCCCGCTCGCGTGGATCGCCGACGCCGGCGACGCGGACTTCGCGGAGGTCGCCGAACAGGCGAAGCCGTACGTCGTCGTCGACCTGTGGGCCACCTGGTGCGGGCCCTGCCGGATGGTCAGCCCGGCTCTGGAGCGGGTCGCCCACGAACTCGCCGGGCGGGTCAAGTTGGTCAAGGTCGACATCGACCAGAATCCGCGGCTCGCCCAGCGGTTCCAGGTGCAGGCCGTGCCGACGCTGCTGCTGCTCGACAAGGGGGAGGTGATCGCGCGCAAGACGGGAGCAGCGCCCGCGCCGGCGCTGAAGCAGTGGGTGGAGGACACCCTGGCCGCCCCTCGTTGAACCTGGCCGCGCGTCGTTGAACGGGGCCGTCGGCGCTCAACCCGTCAACGCCAGTCGGGAGCACCCGAGGCCGGCGACAGCAGAGATTCGATCTTCATCCGCATCTCCCGCATGACGGCGACGATACGGGCCTCATGCTGCTCGGTGAGCCGGGCCACCGGAACCGAGCAGCTGATCGCGTCGACGGCCGGCGTGTCGTAGCGCAGGGCGAAGCCGAAGCCCGCGATGCCGGGCACCGTCTCCTCGCGGTCGATGGAGTAGCCGCGTTCCCTTACCTCCGCGAGGTCCGCGAGCAGGGTGGCCGACTCGGTGTGGGTGTTCTCCGTGAGAGCGGGCAACGGCTGTGCCGGAAGCGACAGTCCGCTGTCCGGACGCTCGGCGAGCAGGGCCTTACCGAGGGCGCCGGCATGGGCAGGGACCCGGCGGCCGACCCGGCTGAGGGTGCGCGCGTACTCGTGGGACTCGCGGGTCGCGAGATAGACGACGTCGGCGCCGTCGAGGCGCGCCAGGTGAATGGTCTCCCCGAGCGCGTCCGAGGCTTCGTCGAGGTAGGGGCGGACCACCCGTACGTGCCGGTCGCTGTCCAGATAGCTGGTGCCCGTGAGCAGGGCACGGATCCCAATGCCGTACAGCGAACCGGTGGTGTCGGTACGCACCCAGCCGTGCTCGACGAGGGTCTGCAGCAACTGGTACATGCTGCTGCGCGGCACCCCCAGTTGCGCGGCGAGTTCGTCCAGCCGGGCCGGCCGGTCGCCCCGCCCGGCGAGCAGTTCCAGCAGCGCGACCGTGCGGGCCGCCGACTTCACTTCTCGGACACCACTGCTCTCCGGCATGGGGCCCATCGTAAATCCGCCTTGCCGCACCCATTGACCCCGCGCGTTCACGAACCTAGCCTCCATCTTCATACATAGATGCCATCTGCATATGAGGACAAAGTTCATGACACGGTTCAGTGCGGCGGCCGAGGACGTGGCCAAGCGACTGCGGGACGGCATGGCGGGCGGGGTGCTGTCCTTCCCGCTCACGAGCCTCCGGGAGGACGGCGGTCTGGATCTGGCGGCGTACCGGGCTTACCTGACCGCCCAGTTGGCCAGCGCGCCGGGCGCGGTGTTCCCCGCCTGCGGTACCGGAGAGTTCTTCTCGCTGGACGAGGACGAGTACCGCGCGGTCGTCGGGGCCACGGTCGAGATCGCCGACGGACGGCTGCCCGTGGTCGCGGGTATCGGCTACGGCTGGGCGCAGGCGCTGCGTTTCGCCCGGATCGCGGAGGAGGCGGGCGCGGACGCCGCGCTGGTACTCCCCCACTACCTGGTCACGGCCCCGCAGGACGGGCTGGTGGAACAACTGCGGCGGATCGCCTCCGGCACCTCTCTGCCGCTGATCGCCTACCAGCGCGGTCAGGTCGCCTTCACCGCCGACAGCCTGCGCCGGATCGCGGAGATCCCCACGGTCATCGGCCTCAAGGACGGACACAGCGACCTCGACCGCCTCCAGCGCCTCACGCTCGCGGCGCCCGACGGCTTCCTCTTCTTCAACGGCGCCTCCACCGCCGAGATCCAGGCCCGCGCCTACGCCACCGTGGGCGTCCCCGCCTACTCCTCGGCGGTCCACGCCTTCGCGCCCGAGATCGCGAACGCCTTCTTCGCCGCCCTGCGGGACGGCGACGACGCGAGCGTGACCGAACTCCTGCGCGACTTCTACGTCCCGCTCGTCGAGCTGCGCGACCGGGTCCCCGGCTATGCGGTGTCACTGGTCAAGGCCGCCGCCCGGCTGCGCGGCCTGCCGGTCGGCCCGGTCCGGGCGCCGCTCACGGACCCGGGCCCGGACGACCTCGGCGCGCTGGCGAAGGTGCTCGACGACGGTCTGAAGGTGGTCGGAGCCGTACGGCGATCCGACTGACAGATAACGACATCTGTCATCCGTCGCCTGTCATCTGTCACCTGTCACCTGTCACCTGTCATTCGCAAACCGTCATCGGCCCTCTGCCATCTGCCATCCGTCACCCGGTCCAACCAGTTCAAAGGGGAACTGAGACGTGCCGCTCCTCGTAGTCGGGATCAGCGTGCTGGTCCTGCTGCTGCTCATGACCAAACTCAAACTGAACGGCTTCGCCGCCCTGCTGCTGGTGGCGGTGGGCGTCGGCCTGGTCCGCGGGATTCCGTTGGAGAAGATCCCGGACGTCCTCTCGGAAGGCATCGGCGGCCAGGTCGGCGACACGATGCTCACCATCGGGCTGGGCGCCATGGTCGGCCGTGTCATGGGGGATTCGGGCGCCGCCCAGCGCATCGCCGGCAAGCTCCTCGACGCCTTCGGCCCGCGCGGCGTCCAGGTCGCCATGGTGGTGACGTCGATGCTCATCGGCGTGACGATGTTCTACGAGGTCGCGTTCATCATCATCGTGCCCATCGCGTTCACGCTGGTAAGGGTGACCGGCGCGAAGCTGCTGTGGGTCGGGCTGCCGATGTCGATCGCCCTGTCGACCATGCACAGCTTCCTGCCGCCCCACCCCGGTCCCACCGCGGTGGCCGCGACCTTCCACGCGTCCGTCGGTGTGACACTGTTCTACGGCCTGTTCATCGCCGTCCCGGTCGGCGCGCTCATCGCCCTGGTGTGGCCACGGCTGCCGTTCATCAGGGCGATGAATCCCTCGATCCCCCAGGGCCTGGTCAGCGAGCGGGTCTTCCAGGACGAGGAGATGCCCGGGCTCGGCTGGTCCCTGGGCGTAGCCCTGTTCCCCGTGGTGCTGATCGCCGGTGCCGCCGTGACCGACATGGCCACGTCCGGTTCGAGTCCGTTCCTGCACTTCGTCGCCTTCATCGGATCCGCGCCGATCGCACTGCTGCTGACCCTGCTGCTGGCGGTCTGGGCGTTCGGCCCGCGCATCGGCCGGAGCCTCGCGGAGGTCAGCGCCTCCTGCAACTCCGCCGCCCAGGCGATGGCCATGATCCTGCTGGTGATCGGCGCCGGCGGCGCCTTCAAGAACGTCCTCGTCGAGGGCGGGATATCCGACTACATCAAGGACCAGACGCAGGGCTGGTCCATCTCGGCGATCGTCCTCGCGTGGCTCATCGCGGTCATCCTCCGGGTGGCACTGGGCTCGGCGACGGTCGCCGTCGTCACGGCCTCCGGCGTGGTGCTGCCGCTCCTGGCGGGCAGCGGGGTACACCCCGAGATGATGGTGCTCGCCGTCTGCTGCGGTTCGATCGCCTTCTCCCACGTCAACGACCCCGGATTCTGGCTGTTCAAGGAGTACTTCGACCTCTCGGTCGTCGAGGCGATCAAGGTCCGCACCACGTACACCACCGTGTTGGCCGTCCTCGGTCTGGGCGGTGTCCTGGCGGTCGAGTGGGCTCTCGACGTCCTCAGCCTCTGACCGCAGCCCCCCATCACCCCCGTACCCAAGGACTTTGAGAAGCATGAGCAAGAGCCAGCCGACCGTCACGGCCTTCTCCGTCTATCCGGTCGCCGGCCGGGACTCCATGGAGCTGAACCTCTCCGGCGCGCACGGCCCCTACTTCACCCGCAATGTCGTCGTCCTGACGGACTCCGAGGGACGTACGGGTCTCGGTGAGGTCCCTGGCGGGGAGAAGATCACGCGGACACTGCGGGATGCCGAGTCCCTGGTCGTCGGAGCGAAGGTCGGTGACTACAAGCGTGTCCTGCGCGAGATCGGCGACCGCTTCGCCGACCGCGACGCCGGTGGGCGCGGCGCCCAGACCTTCGATCTGCGGACCACCGTCCACGCCGTGACCGCGGTCGAGTCGGCGCTGCTCGACCTGCTGGGACAGCACCTCGACGTACCCGTCGCGGCGCTCCTGGGCGACGGACAGCAGCGCGACGCCGTACGGGTCCTCGGCTATCTGTTCTACGTCGGTGACCCAGGCCGCACGGACCTGGAGTACGTCCGTGAGCCCGACGCGGCCGAGGACTGGTACCGGATCCGGCACGAGGAGGCCCTGTCGCCGGAGGCGATCGTCCGGCAGGCCGAGGCGACCCACGACCTGTACGGCTTCCGGGACTTCAAGCTCAAGGGCGGTGTCCTCGCGGGCGCGGAGGAGGTCAAGGCCGTACGCGCGCTCAAGGACCGGTTCCCCGAGGCGCGGATCACCCTCGACCCGAACGGCGCGTGGTCGCTGCGAGAGGCGGTCGAGCTGTGTACGCCGCTGGTGGGCACGCTCGCCTACGCCGAGGACCCCTGCGGAGCCGAGGGCGGCTACTCGGGGCGGGAGATCCTGGCCGAGTTCCGCCGGGCGACGGGCCTGCCGACCGCGACCAACATGATCGCCACCGACTGGCGGCAGCTGACCCACGCGCTGGCCCTGCAGTCGGTGTCCATCCCGCTGGCAGACCCACACTTCTGGACCATGCAGGGCTCGGTGCGCGTGGCGCAGTTGTGCAACGCGATGGGGCTGACCTGGGGTTGCCACTCGAACAACCACTTCGACATCTCGCTGGCGATGGTGACGCACTGCGGGGCCGCGGCTCCGGGCGCGTACAACGCCCTGGACACGCACTGGATCTGGCAGGAGGGTCTGGAGCGCCTCACCGTCGAGCCGCCGCGCATCGTCGACGGGGAGATCGCCGTGCCGGACGCGCCCGGTCTCGGTGTCCGGCTCGACAGGGAGCGGCTGCTCGCGGCCCACGAGCTCTATCAGGAGAAGGCGTTGGGGGCGCGTGACGACGCCGTCGGGATGCGCTACCTGGTCCCCGGCTGGGAGTTCGACAGCAAGCGTCCGTGTCTGGTGCGTTGAGTCACCCTCATTTCCGTCATGGGGGAACGACTGTTGTCCATTCACCCTTCCGGGTGAGGACTTCGGCCTGACAGACTCCGGAGGGTGCGCGACTTCGACATGCTTGTCATCGGATCCGGCCCGGGTGGTCAGAAGGCCGCCATCGCCGCGGCCAAGCTCGGCCGCCGGGTCGCCGTCCTCGACCGCCCCGACATGGTCGGCGGGGTCTCCATCCATACCGGGACCATCCCCTCCAAGACCTTGCGCGAGGCGGTCCTCTATCTCACCGGCCTCACCCAGCGCGATATGTACGGCCAGAGTTACCGCCTCAAGGAGGACATCACCGTCGCCGACCTCACCGCGCGCACCCAGCACGTGGTCAGCCGCGAGGTCGACGTAATCCGCAGCCAGCTGTCCCGCAACCACGTCTCCCTCTTCGCCGGCACCGGCCGCTTCGTGGACGACCACACGGTCGCCCTGGTCGAAGCGAACGGCAACGAAAAGCTGCTGACCGCAGAGCACCTCGTCATCGCCACCGGCACCCGGCCTGCACGGCCCGCGAGCGTCGCGTTCGACGGGCGCACGATCATGGACTCGGACAACGTTCTCAACCTGGAGCGGGTGCCGCGCTCCATGGTCATCGTCGGGGCCGGGGTGATCGGCATGGAGTACGCCTCCATGTTCGCGGCGCTCGGCAGCAAGATCACGGTGGTCGAGAAGCGGGCCGGGATGCTCGACTTCTGCGATGTCGAGGTGATCGAGTCCCTCAAGTACCACCTGCGGGACCTCGCCGTCACCTTCCGCTTCGGGGAGACGGTCGCCGCGGTCGAACATCATCCCCGGGGCACTCTCACCGTCCTGGAGAGCGGCAAGAAGATCCCCGCGGACACCGTGATGTACTCCGCGGGCCGGCAGGGCCTCACCGACGAACTCGACCTGGACAAGGCCGGGTTGTCGGCCGACTCGCGCGGCCGCATCAAGGTCGACGAGAACTACCGCACCGAGGTGCCGCACATCTACGCGGTGGGCGACGTCATCGGTTTCCCGGCGCTGGCGGCCACCTCGATGGAGCAGGGCCGTACGGCCGCGTACCACGCCTTCGGCGAGCCGGTGCACCCGATGCACGACCTCCAGCCGATCGGCATCTACACCATCCCGGAGATCAGCTTCATCGGGCGCACCGAGGACCAGCTCACCGAGGAGTGCGTGCCCTTCGAGGTCGGCATCTCCCGCTACCGCGAACTGGCCCGGGGCCAGATCATCGGTGACTCGCACGGCATGCTCAAGCTCCTGGTCTCCCCGGACGACCGCAAGCTGCTCGGCGTGCACTGCTTCGGCACCGGGGCCACCGAGCTGATCCACATCGGGCAGTCCGTGATGGGCTGTGGCGGCACGGTCGACTATCTCGTCGACGCGGTGTTCAACTACCCTACGCTGGCCGAGTCCTACAAGGTCGCCGCCCTGGACGCCACCAACAAGATCCGCCAGATAGACCGCCTCAGGGACTGACCACCGCCAGGGCCCGCCGGGGCCCGCCGAGGCCCGTATCGAGGTCCGGCGGGGCCCGTATCGAGGTCCGGCACGGGCGAGGCCCGGGGTGCCTTGTGAGGCACCCCGAGCCTGCTCACGCCGAGGTCATTCCTTCGCACCGATCGCCTCGACCGGCCGGATCCTCAGCAGCATCCGCGTCGGCAGCATCGTGCCCGCGGCCGCGAGGGCCGCCGTCGCGCCGGCGATCGCCAGGTAGCCGATGCCGGGTACGGCAGGGATCGGGGTGCCGCTCACCGCCATCGACACGAGGACGAGCGGGAACGCGGAGAGCAGGGTCCCGATGCCCACCCCGGCCGCGATGACGATGACGCTCTCCCGCCGCATCATGCCCACGACCTGCCCGCGGGCCGTGCCGGACAGCCGCAGCAGGGCGAACTCGCGTCGGCGCGCGGCCGTGCTCATCGCCAGCGTGTTGACGACGGTGATCGCCGTGTAGGCGATGATCACGCCGACGACGAGGTAGTTGACCCAGGCGTTCGCCCGTTGTTCCGCGAGCTGGTCGTCGACGGCGAGGCCGTCCCGGAGCACCGTGCCGGGGTAGGCCGCGGCCAGGCGCGACAGGGCCTGGGCCAGGTCCGGTGCCGAGGGGTCGGAGCGTACGAGGACGGACTCGTCGACCTTGCCGGTGGTGTGGGCGAGCAGCAGATCGTGATCCATGGTCACGTCGGTGAACCCGAAGCCGCGTTCGTAGACGGCGACGACCTTGGCGCGCAACGGAGTGCCGTCGCCCAGGTGGAGCCGGGCGGTATCCCCGACAGCGAGCCCCAGCCAGGAGGCCGTGGTGGTGCTGATCGCCACGGTGTCCCGCGACAGCGCCTTCATGTTCCCTTCCCGCGGCCGCAGATCGAGGGCGCTGCCGAGCGCCCGGGGATCCACCCCCTGCACGCTGAGCGAGACGGACTCCTGGGCGCCCAGCATCCTGCCCATGGCGACGACCTTGGACCTGACCAGTCCGGTGGCCGCCGCCACCTGCTTCATGCCCCGTACCTTCTCGGCGAGTTCGGGTGACACTCCGGACGGGGCGGTGAGGACGTGGTCGGCGACGAGCCCGGCCCGCAGCTGGTCGGCCGACTCCCTGAGCCCGGTGGTCTGCCCGAAGACGACGGTCGACGAGAAGGAGACCGCGAGCACGAGCGGGGTGATCGCGCCGGCCAGCCGGGCCACGTTGGCCCGGGTGTTGGCCGCCGCGAGGTAGCCGGTGACACCGGTCCGGTTCAGCAGCGGGGCGAGCAGCCGTACGGCGGTACGGGAGACCAGCGGACCCAGTACCGCGACGGCGACGACGAGGACGAGGACGAGGGAGTTGGCGAGCCCGACGAGGGTGAAGAAGTCGGCGTCCTGCGCCAGTCCGCTGACGAAGATCCCCGCGGACAGGACGAGCAGCACACCGCCGGTGATCCGGCGTCCACGCCCGAGCCCCGGGGTCTCCACGGCGGCCTCGCCGAGGGCCTCGGTGGGCCGGATCCGGGTCGCGCGGTGCGCGGCGGACAGCACCGCGACCAGCGCGGTCAGAACGGTGACGAGCACCGCCGCGAGGAAGGGCAGAGGGCTGAGGGCGAGCCCGAAGTCCGGCGGCACGATGCCGTGTCCGGCGAACCGGTCGCGCAGCCAGTACACGAGGAGCAGACCCGCCGGGCAGCCGACCACTCCGGCGAGCAGGCCGGTGGCAGCGGCCTCGGCGGCGACCATGCGCCGGATCTGGCCGGGGGTGGTGCCGATCGCGCGCAGCAGGGCGATCTCCCGGCGGCGGTGCCGGATCGACAGGGACGTGGTGGCGTACAGGACGAAGACGGCGACGAGCAGGACGTTGCCGCCGATCGCGGCGGCCAGGAGGACGAGGTTGGAGCCGCTGACGGTGACGTCGAGGAACTCGGCCCGTCCGCGCCCCGCTCCGGTGTGCACGGCGAGGGTGTCGTCGTGGAGCGTGGACTTGATGGCGTCGGCGAGTCGGTGTGGTGATGTGCCGGGCGCGGCGAGGACGCCGAAGGCCTGGACGGAGGCTTCGGGAACCGACCGGCGCAGAGTCGCGTCGGCCAGGAACGCCACGGACCGGCGGGGGGCGTCGCCGTCCTTCAGGACGACCAGTCCCGCGACCCGGAAGCTACGGGGCACCGAGGTGGACATCAGGCGGATCTCGTCGCCGGGGCGGACGCCCGCCTGTGCGGCGAGTTCGGTGTCCAGGACGATCTCGTCGGCGGTGCGGGGCGCGTGACCGGTGGTCAGCCGGAAGTCGCCGAGACCGAGGCTCGACCAGTTGTGCGCCGCCACCCCCGCGCCGTGGTGTCCCGGCACCGGCTGCCCGGCACCGGTCACCAGCCGCACCGGGGCGCCCACGTCCGTGATCACCGACTTCGCTCCGTCCACGCCGGTGATCCGGTCGGACAGCGAAGCCCGCAGCGCTACGCGTTCCGGCAGCGGCTGGTACTCCTTCACGGTCGATCCGTCGAGGTCCTTGAAGGTCAGTTCGACCTCCTGGCGGCCCGTGACGACGACGTCGGCCGCCGCGTACCGCTCGGGGGAGGATCCGGCCCGTATGCCCGACTCCAGCAGGATCCCGCAGGCGCTCAGGACCGCCGCGCCCAGCAGCAGGGCGACGAAGGTGCCGGCGAAACCGCCCTTGCGGGCCTTGAGCGTCAACAGGGCGAGACTCAGCATCAGGCGGCCCTCCGCAGGCCGGCCATGACGTCCGCGACGCGGTCGGCGCTCGGCTCGGCCAGGGCGTCGACGAGGTGCCCCGCGCTGAGGAACAGGGCGTGGTCGGTGTGTGCGGCGGCCACCGGATCGTGGGTGACCATGACCACCGTCTGATGCAGATCGGTGACGGCCTGCCGCAGCAGCCCCAGGATGTCCCGGGCGGTCTCCGGGTCGAGCGCCCCGGTCGGTTCGTCGGCGAAGATCACCTCGGGCCGGGTGACCAGGGCGCGCGCGATCGCCACCCGCTGCTGCTGGCCGCCGGACAGCTGGGCGGGGAAGCGCGCGAGCCGGTCGCCGAGGTCGACGGCCTTCACGATGTGGTCGAACCAGCCCTCGTCGGCCTGCCGTCCGGCCAGCCTCAGGGGCAGCGTGATGTTCTGCTCGACGGTCAGCGAGGGCAGCAGGTTGAACGCCTGGAACACGAAGCCGATGCGGGTGCGCCGCAGCTCCGTGAGCCGTCGCTCCTTCAGCGTCGACAGGTCCTGTGCGCCCAGTCGGACCACGCCCGAGGTGGGCCGGTCGAGGCCCGCCGCGCAGTGCAGGAAGGTGCTCTTGCCGGACCCCGAGGGGCCCATCACGGCCGTGAACGTGCCGGGTGCGATGCCCGCGCCGACCTTGTCGAGCGCCAGGACGGCCGAGGGGCCGTCGCCGTAGCGCTTGGTCACGTCCGTCAGCTGCACCGCGTACCGGCCGTCGGCCGGCCCGTCCGGTTGTTGGCCCCAAGACCGCACTGTGACTCCTCGACTTCTCAAGTTCCGGGTTTTCGCGTTCCGATTTCTCGCACGGCGTTCCGTGCGTGGTGCTCCCAGTCCATCGGCGGCAACGGGGCGCGGCCTCGGCCGCACCGCCGAACCGTGGTCTCCGCCGGTCGGGCGAGACCCCCGATGCCCTCCGCCGTACGGAGGAGGACGGGGCCTCCTCGCGCCGCCGCTCGCGTGGGGCGTCTCCTCCTTGCGGAGGATGCCGCCGCGGAGGAGACCGGCCGTGCGCTCTCACCCCCTGGGCAGATCAGGGCGCCGGGTGAGCCGTCTAACGTGGGGCGCATGGACCTGATGGACTCGTTCGCCGGGCGCCGTGTGCCCCCGGCCGTCACCGACGCGGGTCTGGCCCTGCTGCTCATCGCCGGATGCGCGGCCACGCCGCTGGCGATCCCGCCCGGCGGGCCCGAACTGCGGTGGCCGGACGCCTGGTTCGTGGTGCTCGTGCTGGTGTCCGCGCTGCCGCTCGCCGTCCACCGACGGTTTCCGCTGCCCGCGCTGCTGGTGATGTCGGCGGCGGCCGCCTCGCTCCAGGGCCTCCACTACATCCCGCAGCTCTCCGGGCCCCAGGGCACCTCCGTCGGACCGACCTACGTGGGCGTGGCCACGGGCGTGTTCCTCACCGCCGTACGGTCCACTCCCCGTACGGCGACCCTGGTCGTGGCGGTGCTCATCCCGGCCGCGGCCGTCACCGAGTCGCTGCTGGCGCCGGCCGGGCACCGTGTCACGACCCTCCTGACCGAGACGGTGCTGCTGGTCGCCGCGTGGGCGCTGGGCCGGCTCTCCAGGGCGCGCGCCGCCATCCAGAACCAGGCGCTGGAACGGGCCGCGGCGATCGAACGCGAACAGGTCGCCACCGCACGCGCCGCCGTGATGGAGGAACGGGCCAGGATCGCCCGCGAGTTGCACGACATCGTCGCCCACAACGTCAGTCTCATGGTCGTGCAGACCATCGCCGCCGACCGGGTCCAGGACCGCGACAGCGCCAAGGCCCACGAACTGCACGGCACCGTCGAGGAGACGGGACGGGCCACGGTCACCGAGCTGCGCAGGCTCCTTGACGTGCTGCGGACCGACGAGGAGGCGGAGAGCGACCCGAACAAGGAACCGCCCCAGCCCACCATCGACGCCCTGCCGGCGCTCGTGGAGTCGGTGCGCGCCGCCGGTCTCCAGGTCGAGTTCGATACCAGGGGAACCCCCGCCGAGCTCCCGGCCGGTTCACAACTCGCCGTCTACCGCGTCGTACAGGAAGCCCTCACCAACACCCTCAAGCACGCCGGTCACACGCACACAGCGCTGACCGTCGCCTGGGAGCCGGAGCGGCACCGGCTCACGCTGCGGCTCTGCGACGACGGGCCGCGGCAGGGCGGTGAGACATTGCGGCCGCCCACCCCGGTGAGGGGTTCCGGTCACGGTCTGGTCGGTATGCGGGAGCGCATCGGCGCCGTGGGCGGCTCCCTGCACACCGGCAACCGACCGGGCGGCGGTTACTGCGTCCACGCGGTCGTCCCGCTCCCCTCCCCCCATCCCGACCCCCAGCACGAAGGGCACTCCCCGCATGCGATCCATCCGCGTCCTGCTGGTCGATGACCAGCCCATGATCCGGACGGGATTCCGGCTCATCCTCGAGGCCGAGCCGGACATCGTCGTCGTCGGCGAGGCGTCGGACGGCGCGGCCGCCGTCGAGAGCGCCCAGGCCCTCGCCCCGGACGTCGTCCTGATGGACATCCGGATGCCGCACATGGACGGTGTGGAGGCCACCCGCCGGATCGTGCAGGCGGGTTCGCCCAGCCGGATCGTCATCCTCACCACCTTCGACCTGGACGCGCACGTCGTGGACGCCCTGCGCGCCGGGGCCAGCGGCTTCCTGGTCAAGGACGGTCCCGCCGACTCCCTGGTGGGCGCCATCCGTACGGTGGCCGACGGTGAGGCCGTGCTCTCCCCGCGCGTCACCCACCGGCTGCTGGACCGCTTCGCCCACCTCGCTTCGCCCACGACGCCGACCGTGCCGACGAAGCTCGACGCCCTGACCGGGCGCGAACTCGACGTGCTGCGCGCCCTCACCCGCGGTCTGTCCAACGCGGAGATCGCGCTCGAACTCGGCGTGGGCGAGACCACGGTCAAGACGCACGTCGCCCACATCCTGGAGAAGTACCAGCTGCGCGACCGCGTCCAGGCCGTGATCCTGGCGTACGACTGCGGCCTGGTCGTCCCGCGCGGAACGTCCTGACGGGGTCCACGTGGGGCGGGCGCCTGGCTGTCACAAGGCACGCCTGTGATCACCGATCGCGGGCACGGGGAGCGCCACGGTCAGCGTGTGCTGTCCCGGTCCGCCGTCACGCGCAGGTACTCGATACCGGTGTCGAGCGCGGCCTTCAGATGGGTCGACTCGCCCGTGGACATCATCACCGACACACCTCCCTGGACTCCGGCCAGCAGTGCGGCGGCGGTCGTGTCGACGTCGAGGGTGGGCGACACCAGGCCACGCGCCCGGAGCGCACGCATGCCCTGGGCGAGTTGCTCCTGCCACTGACGCATCAGCTCGGACACGATGGCCCGTGCGCCCGGCCGGGCCCGCCCGACCTGGAGGAACAGGGACCCCAACGGGCACTGATCACCCTGACGTTCATAGCGCTCCACGACAGCGTCCCGCCACTGGTACCAGGACTCCCAGGAGTCCAGTCTTCCCAGATGCGGCTGCTGGTCCTCCAGCACACGGTCCGCCTCGAACTGCGCCACCGCCAGCAGTAGCTCGTCCTTGCCTTCGGGGAAATAGTGAAAGAGCTGGCTCTTGCTCGTGCCGGTCCGGGCGCGGATGTCGTCGAGCGTGGTGAAGGCGACACCTCTTTCGCGGAGCACCTCGGCGGCACCCTCGATGATGCGGGCCCGCGTGGCCCGGCCTTTCGCGGTCGGCGCGTGCGACATGGCGCGCTCCCTCCATCCCTGGACCGGCGTGCTGGACCGACGCACCGGACTGACTTACTGGACCGACTTACTGGACTGAAGGGTCCATTTTACGCGTTCCAGGAGCCCGGACTGGACTTGATGGTCCATTTTTGCCGATGCACAGTGGATCGCGCGGTTCAGCCCACTGGTGGACCGCACGTACTGAGCCGGTCGGGCTTCCCGGCCGCGGAGAGCGGGACGAGGGACCACATCATGGGTGAACGACTGCACGACAAGACCGCGCTCGTCACGGGATCGACGAGCAACATCGGGCGGGCGATCGCCGAGGCGTTCGCCGCCGAGGGGGCCCATGTCATCGTGTCGGGCCGCGATCGGAAGCGGGCGGCCCGGGTCGTCGAGGGCATCCGCGCCGCCGGCGGGCGGGCCGATTTCCTCGTGGCGGATCTCGACGGCAGCGCCGCGGCCTCCCAGGACCTGGCCGAGCGGGCACGTAGGTCCCTGGACGGACGTATAGACATCCTGGTCAACAACGCCGGCATCTACCCGGGCGCCGCGACCACCGCCACGGACGAGGAGACCTTCGACCGGGTCTACGCGGTGAACGTCAAGGCACCGTTCTTCCTGACCGCCGCCGTCGTACCGGACATGGCGAAGGCCGGCGGCGGCAGCATCATCAATCTCGGGTCATGGGTCGCGCGCCTGGGTATTCCGGTCGGCGCGCTCTACAGCTCCACCAAGGGGGCCATGGAAACCCTCACCCGGGCATGGGCCGCGGAGTTCGGACCGCTGGGAGTGCGGGTGAACGCCATCTCACCGGGCGTGATCCTCCCCCGCACCACGGAAGGGAGCGAACCGCACCCCGGCGAGATCATGATGAAGGGGACCCCGGCCGGCGAGGTCGGCAGCCCGGACGCCATCGCGCGCGCCGCTGTCTGGCTGGCCGGTGACGAGGCCTCCTTCGTCCACGGATCGGTGGTGGACGTCGACGGTGGCCGCGTGGGTGCCGCCGTCATCGCCGCGTGAGTCACCGCACGCCGCTTCCCCTCACCCCACGGCAAGGAGGCGGTCCATTCGAAGAGGGTCCTCGCGAAGTCCTGGCCGAGGACGGTCCCGACGTACGTCCACGGCTGAGACGCACGAGGCTGAACACGCGCTTCAGCTCAGGGCATCGGTCAATGGCGCACTACCGCCCACGGTGGGCAGACGCGCGCTTGGTCGGGCACGTCCCAGGCCCGGTCGGGCCCGGCACGCACGGCGGACAAATGTTCGGCGTCGTGCACAGCTGGGCTCCGGAGGCGTGCTTCGACGACCCTGAAACACCGCGCGGAACAGAACGATCCCGGGACACCCGGCGGTCCCCTGCTCGGACCGGACCATCGCCATCAGCTTCAACGGCGACGGCAAGACCGCGGCCCTGGCGGCATCGCCCGCAGCCTGCTGGTCGCTCAGGACCCGAAGGACGGCGGCGGCTCCGACGAGATCGCCGTCTGGCGCCAGGACTCCGTCGTGCCCGACGACGCGGCGCTGCTCAGCGTCGCCGAGATGGTACGGCCCACGATCCCGGGCTGGATCAGCGGCTGACCCGGCACGCACCGAACGTCAACCGACCACGATGCCGAGGAGTTGGAGAAGCGGGCCGCGTGGGCGAACGACGTACACCTTCGTGTGGACGGCGGGGGCCGGCACGGGCAAGGTCACCCGTCAGACCTACCTGTCAGTGCGGACAAGATCGGCTGACGGCGATGCGGAACGAGCATCCGGCCCGGTCCCGCTCGCCGATCGTGCGCGCGGTGCGCGACCGGTGTGTCGTCGACGTACTGGTGCACGCGCATCCGCTCCGCCGCACCGCGTCACCGGCCGCGGCGACGACCTCGGTGGAGGGCCCGTCGGGGACTCGGACTCGCGACCCCGTGCCGGGTGTTCACCGGTATTCATCTCAGGGTGAGCGGGGTCTCGGCTGCGACGCGGGTCAGTTTCTCGGGATTGCGGACGTAGTAGAGGCCGGTGATGCGGGCGTCTTCGACACGGATCGCCATGATGCCGTCGACCTCGCCGTCCAGGCGTAGGACGAGTGCCGGGCTGCCATTGACCACGGCAGGGTCACTGGTGAGCGTGCCTTCGGTCTTGCCGGTCCCGCCGACGATGAAGCGGACCACCTTCTCGGCGCCGCTGATCGGCCGCAGCGCGGCCTGCTTGACGCCGCCGCCGTCGCTCACCAGGACGACCTCGGGGGCGAGCACGTCCAGGAGGCCTTGCAGGTCCCTGGATTCGAACGCACGCTGGAACGACTCCAGAGCCGCCCGGATCCTGCCCGGGGAGACCACCTCGCGGGGACGGCGGGCATCGACGTGCCGGCGTGCACGATGCGCGATCTGGCGGACGGCCGCGGGGGTCTTGTCGAGGGCGGCCGCGATCTCGTCGTAGCTGACGTCGAAGGCCTCGCGCAGCACGAAGACCGCGCGCTCGGTCGGCGACAGTGTCTCGAGGACGAGCATCATCGCCATCGACACACTCTCGGCGAGTTCGATGTCCTCGGCCACGTCCGGCGTGGTGAGCAGCGGTTCTGGCAGCCAGGGGCCGACATACACCTCCTTGCGGCGACTCATTGTGCGCAGCCGGTTGAGCGACTGCCGGGTCGTGATCCGGACCAGGTAGGCGCGCGGGTCGCGTACCGGCCCCAAGTCCACCTTGACCCAACGCAGCCAGGTTTCCTGGAGGACGTCTTCGGCGTCGGCGGCCGATCCGAGCATCTCGTACGCCACGGTGAAGAGCAGGTTGCGGTGGGCGACGAAAGTCTCGGTCGCCGTGTCGGTGACGTGGTCGCTCACATCTCGGCCCTTCTCCTTCGCGGCCGGCCCCGGTCGCCGAAGTCCTTCAAGCGCGCATCCACAGCAAGATCCTTCTCTTGATCAATTGTCCATACCCCTGGATCTGTTGAGTTGTGATCAGGCGGCTTGGGGCCGGGGGCGTTCGACGGGCGCGTCGTCGCACGACACGCGGGCCGGATCCGTCGACGCTCGACCGGGCCGGCCACGAGTGGCCCGCCGGGCTGCCCGGTCGGCGGTGGCCCGCGCCTCGCCACGCCTGGTCTGCAGCAGTTGCCGGCGCTTGGCGTCCTTGGTCCACCAGGTGCGCGAGCCGGGCTTGCGTGCCTCGTACGCCAGCTGCCAGGGGATGCCCTTGCAAATGAGCTCCTTGATCTTCGCGCCCGGACGGCCGCCGAAGTAGAACCTCTTCGCGGTGTCATCCCTGCCGGTGAGCTGAACGACGCCGGCGCGACGGCCCAGACTGATGCACTGGCTGACGAACCCCACGTCGATGGGCGCGGGCTGCTCACCCGCGAGTCGGCTGAGCACTGTCTCGGCGGCCTGCGGGCCCAGCTGAACCGCGGCCTGGCAGCTCATCCGGTACGGCAGGTCCGACGGTGCCGCCGAGTCCCCGGCCGCGACGATGCGCACGTCGTCCACGCTCGTCAAGGTCTCGTCCGTGAGCAGGCGGCCCAAGGCATCGGTGCTCAGTCCGCTGCGCGCGGCCAGGTCCGGAACACCGAATCCGGCGGCCCAGATGGTCACCTCGCTCGGCAGCTCGCGGCCGCCACCGAGCCGTACGGCATCGCGAGTCACCGCTGTCACCTTCGCGTCGGGGCCTTCGAGCACGGTCACACCGAGTCCGACCAGCCGCTTGGCGACCGAGCGTCGGCCCCGAGGGTGCAGGGAGGGGCCGAGCACCCCGCCGCAGACCAGGGTCACGGTGTGGCCCTCCTCCGCCAGCTCGGCGGCGGTCTCGATACCGGTCGCACCGGCGCCGACAACGGTCACCGCGGCCGTTGCGGGCGCGGCGTCGACGACCGTCCGCAGCCGCTGCGCCTGTTCCAGGCCGGCGATCGGGTAGGCGAACTCGGCCGCCCCGGGCACCTGCGGGTCGGCGCTGCCACTGCCCACCGCGTAGACCAGGTAGCCGTAGCCGACCGTGGCGCCGGTCGCCAACGTCACGCTGCGCTCGGCCGCGTCGATCCGGGTCACGGTGCCGACCACCAGCCGGACACGCTCGCCCAGAACCTTGCGGTAGTCGACGACCGCGTCGTCGGACCCGCCCACCAGTTGGTGCAGGCGGATCCGCTCGACGAAGGTCCGGCGCGGGTTGATCAGAGTCACTGTCACGTCGTCGCGCTGCGTCAGGCGATTGGCCGCCATGACGCCGGCGTATCCGCCGCCGATCACGACCACATCGGTGTTCTCCATCATGGTGTCTCCTTCGTTTCTGGGGGTTCGGCCTCAAGACACCGCGGGATCGATAGCTGTGACAGCGTGTGAGGCAGGTCACTCCACAGGAACGTCCGCGCTCTCCTCCACACCGTGACGCAGGCCATCGCGCCCAGCGGAACCGAAGGAGGAGTGGCAGTCGTCTCCTAAGCGATCAAGCTTGAGGAGTTTGCGCAGTGCGGATCTACATCAGCGTGGACATGGAGGGCGTCACGGGGCTCGTCGACGCCGACGATGTGCAGCCCGGCGGCCGGGACTACGAGCGCGGACGGTTGATGATGGCTGAGGACGTAAACGCCGCGATCCGGGGTGCCCTCGCGGCCGGCGCCACCGACATCACCGTCAACGATGCTCACGGACCGATGCGCAACATCCTTCCCGAGGCCCTGCACCCGGCGGCCCGCCTCATCCGCGGCAAGCCCAAGCACATGCTCATGCTCGAAGGCCTCTCGCCCGAGCACGACGCCATGGTCTGCGTCGGCTATCACTCGAAGGCCGGCACACTCGGGGTACTGAGCCACAGTTTTATGGGCCACGAGATCGAAGACATGTGGCTGGACGGCCGGCCGGTGGGCGAGATCGGCCTGGCCCACGCCACCGCCGCGGCCATCGGCGTTCCGATGGTGGTCCTCACCGGTGACGACTGTGCCTGCGCGGAGATGGCCGAATGGGACGCCTCTGTCACCACCGTGGCCGTGAAGAATGCGCGGGACAGATTCGCGGCGGATCTGCGGCCTGCCGAGGAGGCACGTTCGGCGATCGAGGAGGCGGTCGCCGCCAGTCTCTCCGCACAACGACCGGCCACAGTGGCCCCAACGGGCCCGTCCACGCTCGCCGTCCGCTGGCAGTCGGCTTCAGTGGCCTCCACCCTCCTGGGAATTCCAGGGGTCACCTCGACGGACACGCGGACCGTCCAGGCGCAGGGCGCTCTGCCCAGCCTCTACCGGCTGTTCGGAGTGTGGATGCGAGTCGCGGCTTCCCTCACCAACCAGCCGCCGTACTGCTGACCCTTGGTGGCCGCCCCGGGCTGCCCTGCACCCAGATCGCCCCTGACCCCAGAGCCGCGATCCGATCTGAAGCCTCCGGCGAGCGTGACCGTCTCGTGCCGTCGGTCCGCCGCAGAGTTGACGCCTCTTCGGCTTACTTGGATTCGACTCGTCCGAGCGGGTTGGGATCGCTCGTCAGCGCGTCACGCGCCGCCTGCCAAGCGGAATCCCCGGGGTAGAGCTCGGTGCGGAGGTAGGCCCAGGTGAGCCGCTGGACCGCGGACACTCGCTCGGGGTTCTCGTCCGTGGTCTCGGCGACGTCGTATCCGGAAACCCCGCCGAGCCCGTGCTCCGCGTCGAACAGGGTGAGCAGGGACTTGCGGCCCGGGGAGAGGAAGTACGGATCGGCGTGCCAGTCCGGGCCCCGGACCGTCAGGTGGTCGGAGGCGTCCTTGTCGCCGGCGACCACGAGCGTGGGCGTCGTCATCTCGGAGAAGTCCGTGGTCAAGAAGAATGAATAGTTCTCGGCCACGAACTCGGTGACGGCATCGCCGCCTCTGCCGGGCGCGGCAAGCAGTACACCGGCCTTGATTCGGGGCTCGGCCAGGTTCACTTCCGTTCCGTCGTCCGGATCGGTGAGCCGGGCGCCGAGCAGCAGGCTCGCGGTGTGCCCGCCCATCGAGTGCCCGGCCACGGCGACCTTGCTGTGGTCCAGGCGCCCGAGGAGCTGCGGGACGGCGGCCTCGATCACGTCGAGTCGGTCGAGGATGCGCTTCATGTCCTCGGCCCGTGATCGCCAGTGCATAGGCGCCCCGGGCGTACCGGGATCCAGGCTCAGCGTCCTCGAACTCAGATGGGTGGGCTGGATCACGACGAAGCCGTGCGCCGCCCAGAAGTTGGCGAGGGGGGCGTAGCCGTTCAGCGAGGAGAGGTGGTTCGAGAAGCCCTGACCGTGCGAGAGGAGGATGACCGGCAGGTCGCTCCCGGTCACGGGCGCGGAGACGCGCACCTCCAGGTCCACGCCTCGGCCGGGAGCCGGCAGCGCCACGGGGCTGACCGACAGGACTGGAGTGGGCGGAGTGAAGGTGTGGGTCGGGTAAGTCGATTCACTCATGATGCGTATTTCCCTTCAATGACCTGAGCTGCCGGTCTCATCGGCTGACGGCCGGTGAGGCGGTCGGGCCCGGTCAGCGGAGTCCGGCTTCAACTCCACATCAAGCGGAGCGTTGTTCCGATTAACATACGGAGCGACGTTCCGCTTTGTCAACGGCCGCCGGCCGGAGGCGACCGCGACCCCCGCCGATACCGACCGGGGACGGCGGCGCGCTCCCGACGCCGGAAGGTTCGCGAGGCGAGCGGGGACCAACCGGCCGACGCGGCGCACGAACGCCGACCTGACGGTCCAGAGCGCGAGGAGCGCATCACCCGGCGTCGATCCGGACCGGTTCAGGCAACCCTTGCAAGCACCTGAGAAGGCGCGGGTGCCCGTGTTAGCATCGCCCCACCAATTGCCAGGAATCCTGTTGATTGGCGGCACGGCTCGACGATCGGAACCGCATGTCTCTCCTTGCCCGGCCCGGAGTGGCCTCCTTCGCCGCCAAGTCGATACAGCGCCTCGCCGTGGCGGCAGACCGGCGCCCGAGCGGCCGCGGTTCGGCGGCCGCCTCACACGGCCGCTTCCCCGAGTTCCCGCGCTCCGTACGCGAGTTGACGGTCCCGACCTCGGTCGCTCCGGCCCGGGTTGTGGTGTACCTGCCGACGTCTGAGGGTCCGCCGCCGCCGGTTCACGTCAACTTCCACGGTGGCGGGTACGTGATGCCGCTGACGGAGATCGACGATCCGTTCTGCCGTTTCCTCGCCGCCGAGGCGGGGGTGGCCGTGGTCAACGTCGACTACGTCGTGGCCCCGCAACACCCTTTCCCCGCCCCGCCCCGGCAGGCCTTCGAGGTCGTCCGGTGGATAGCCGAGCACGGCAGCGAGCACGGCTGGGACGGCAGCCGCCTGTCCGTGGGCGGACAGAGCGCCGGAGGCGGTCTCGCGGCGGCCGTCGCACGCCAGGCACTCGAGGAGGGCGGGCCCGGTATCGCCCTGCAGGTCCTGCACTACCCGCCGTTGGACCTCGCGACGAGCGCCCGGGACAAGCGCGCCGCCATCGCCAAGCCGGTGCTGCGCCCGTGGATGGGAGAGATCTTCGACAGCTCGTACGTCCCGGACCCGCGCGAGCGCGCCGACCGACTGGTGTCCCCCGCGGGCGCGGCCGACACCGCCGACCTCAAGGGAATCGCCCCGGCTCTGGTCGTCACGGCGGAGTACGACCTCCTCAAGGCGGAAGGCGTGCGCTACGCCGAGCGTCTTCAGCGGGCGGGCGCCCTCGTCGAGCACCACGACGTGCTCGGGGCCGATCACGGGTACGACGGCAAGGACGACAAGAAGGCCCTGGAGACCTACGCCGTGATCGCCCGTCATGTGCGGCGGGCCCTCAACCCCGAGTCCCCCGAGGCCGGTCGAGCCGCACCGCACGCCGGGTGAGCAAGGCGGCTCGGGGGCGGTCGAGCGGGCGGAGCCCAGGGCGGACGAGGCGCCCGCCGCACGCCGGACGCCCCGACCACCCGCTCCTCCATCCCCCTCTCCATGGAGGTGACTGTCAGCCCGGCGAGCGGGCCTCGGGTGGCGTGATGCCCAACTTGTCCGCGTTCTGCGTCAGTTCACGCCACACCTTCGCCGTCACGGGTACCCCCTTCTCGGCACGCCGCACACCGGTGGTGCCGTCGTGACGACGCCGCTGATCACCACGCGCTCGGCGGCCGGAGAGAACCGCATCACCAGCGGCATGAGCGCCTATCCGGTCGGCTCCGGGGCTCCGTTGCACTCGCACAACTGCGACGAGCACGTGACGATCCTCGACGGCGAGGCGGAGGTGGTGGTCGACGGCGAGGTGACGAAGCTGGAGCGGTTCGACATCACGTACGTGCCGTCGCCCGTCCCCCATCTGTTCCGCAACATCGGCGACCGCCCGCTGCGCATCCTGTGGGTGCACACGCCGGGCACGGTCACGCGTACGTTCACCGAGACCGGGGGGACGGTGGAACACCTGTCGGCACAGGACCAGATGGGCCGAGAAGGGCCATGGATGCCGCTGTTCGTATCTGATCCGGACATGCCTGAGGCCGGGCCCCGCCAGGTCCCGGCCTCAGGCATGTCGTCGCGGTCAGCCGGTGGTGGCCAGCTGCTGGGCGGCGTCGGGCCGCGGGGTCTGCTGCGGGCCGCGCAGGCCGGTGAGGGCGACGAAGACCGTGGCGAGCACGGCGGCGATGGCGAACGCCGTGAAGCCCCAGCTCTCGGACTTGGCCGCGACGAGCCGGCCGCCGAGCCACGGTCCGAACACGGCGCCGAAGCGGCCGATGCCGGACACCCAGCCCACGGCGGTGGCGCGGCTGTCGTCGCTGGAGCGGCCCGCCACCGTCGCGTAGATCATGGCCTGCGCGCTGAAGAGGAACAGGCCGGTCAGGAAGACCACGACGTAGGTGAGCGGCAAAGCCATGTGGATGCCCAGCAGATAGACGCCGAGGGCGGTGGCCGCGAACCAGACGGTGGCGACGCGCGCACCGCCGAAGTGGTCGGAGAAGCGGCCGGCGATCAGCATGCCGGCGATGCCGCCGAGGTTGATGACGATGACGAAGGACAGCGAGGAGCCGAGCTCGTAGCCCGCGCCGCGCATCATGGTGGGCAGCCAGTTGCTGACGCCGTAGACGAGCAGGAGGCCGCAGAACGAGGCCAGCCAGAACAGTAGCGTGGTGCGCCACAGGCCACCGCGGAACAGGGCGATGACGGCGCTCCAGCGTTCCCCGGCCGCGGGGCGCTCCGCCGCGGGGGCGGGCAGTTCGACGTCGTAGCGATCGGCGAGCTCGCGGGCTTCCCGTGTACGTCCCTTGGCGATCAGGAAGTTCAGTGACTCGGGGAGGTACTTGACGATCAGCGGGACGCCGATGAGCAGCGGGACCACGCAGATCCAGTAGGCGACGCGCCACTGGCCGGCGCCGGTGGTCCACAGGCCGACGAAGCCCGCGAGGATGCCGCCGGCCTGGTGGGCGGTCATCAGCGTGCCGACGATCAGGGCGCGGCGGCCGCGCGGGGCGTACTCGGCGACCATCGTGATCGTGGTGGGGAGCAGACCGCCGAGGCCGAGACCCACGATGAACCGGCCGAGTCCGAAGACACCGAGGCTGGGGGCGACGGCGCAGAGGGCGGACGCGAGCGAGAAGACCGCCGTGCAGGTGATGATCACCTTCTTGCGGCCGATCCAGTCGGTGACCGTACCCGCGGACAGCGCGCCGATCAGCATCCCGAAGGTGGCGTAGCTGCCGAGGTCGCCGGCCTGGGACGGCTGGAGCCCCAGGGCGTGCTCGGCGAGCATGTTGGGCAGCACGGAGCCGTAGACGAACATGTCGAGGCCGTCGAAGAGCACGACCAGCCAGCACAGGCCGACGACCAGCGTGGCCAGTGCGGTCCCACGGGCGCGCAGGTCTGGGGAGGGAGACATCTTTGTTTCCTCTCGTCCGGGAGAAGTGTCCCTGGAGGGGATGAGTGAGGCGGGTCGGTGCGGCTCGAGCGGCTGACCCGATGGTGCGCACGACGCTAAGGTTCCGGTTCCCCAAGTGTCAACGCTTTTGTCAACAATCTCAGCAACAATCCAGCCAGGTGTTCGGAGAGGCTGCAGCAGAGGTAAAACAGCAGGTGAAACGGCCATGGGCGGCACACAGCCGGGTGCCCCCCTGCCTGTTTCGCTGACTTGTTCTCAGTGGTCCGCGTGCGGGTCCACCGGCGGTGTGCCATGGGTGTGGAAGGACTCGATGGTCTTCAGACCCCACGCCTGTCCCTTGGCCCGCTCGGCCTGGGTCCACGTGATCAGGGGCCAGTCGGGGGCCAGTACGAGACGGGTGAGCGGGTTGCACAGCTCGATGCGGTTGCCGCCCGGCTCGTAGACATACAGGAAGAACGTCTGCTGGATGGCGTGCTTGTGCGGGCCCGTCTCGATGAACACACCGGTGTCGAGGGCGAGATCGGCGGCGCGCAGGATGTCCTCGCGGGTGTCGGTCGCGAACGCGATGTGGTGCAGCCGCCCGCGCGAGCCCGTCCAGTCCTCGGTGTAGACGACGTCGTACGACTTGTTCGTGAACGTCAGCCACTTCGCGGAGATCCGGCCGCCGTCGAGCTGGATCTGCTCGGTCGGCCGGGCGCCCAGGAGGTGCTGGTGGAAGTCGGCGTTGGCGGCGACGTCGGCGGCCAGGTAGTTCACGTGGTCCAGGCGGCGTACGCCCACACCGTGACCGGGCTTGGCCTGGGGCTGGTTCTTCAGCCCCGGCTTCAGTTCGTCCGGGGCCCGATACCACTCGGACTCCCAGTACAGGGCCAGTTCGTGGCCGTCGGGGTCGGCGGTGACGTAAAGCGGGCCGAGGCCCGGCTCGTCCTCGGTCCAGCGGCCCTGGTGGCCGGCGGCCTCCAGTTCCTTGACCCTCCGCTGCAGGGCCTCCTCGCTGGAGGCGCGCAGGGCCGTGCGGCGCAGGCCTGAGGTCTTGTGCGCGGTGAGGACGAGGCTGTGGTGCTCGTAGTCGTCCCAGGTCCGCAGATAGACCGAGTCACCGCCGCGGCCGTTGACCGTCAGACCGAGGTAGTCGGTGAAGAACCGCAGACTTCCGTCCAGGTCCGGGGTGAGCAGTTCGACGTGCCCGAGGTGGGCGATGTCGCCGAGGGGCGGGGCCATACAGGCCTCCTTAAGGGTGGAGTGCGGCTCCGGCCGGCCGGGGGAAGACCGTACCGTCGAAGATCTTGCGTGCGGTGCGGACGACGGCGGTGCGGCGGGCCATGGGGGCGGTCCCCGAAGTGCCGTCGTCGATCTCGCTCTCGATGTCGAGGAATCCGGTGGGATGCTCGATGCGCAGCCGTCCGCCGTTCTCGGGCAGACGGGCGACGTCCTGGCCGACGCCGCCGTGGACGCGCAGCCCGGCGGCGACACTTGCGGCTCCCAGGACGCCGATGGCGGTGTGGCAGCGGACCGGGATGAAGGTGCGGGTCATGACCGCGCCGCCGTTCGTGGGCGGTGCCAGCAGGCTGAGCTTGGGCACGGTCGTCTCGCTGACGTCGCCCAGGCCCATCAGCAGGCCCGCCTCCAGGCGGATCCGCTGGAGCCGGTCGTGCAGGGTCAGGTCCTCCTCCAGGTCCCGCGGCCTTTCGTAGCCGGTGACCTGCAGGGAGGAGGCGGCGATCAGCACGGTCGGCATGCCGTTGTCCACGCAGGTCACCGGCGTGTCCGCGACGATGTCCCGGGCGTGCCCGGTGGGCAGCAGGGGGCTGCTGCCCCGCTCGAACTCGATCACCACGGGTGCGGCGGTGCCCGGCACGCCCGAGATCTCGGCCGGCCCCGCGTAGGAGACGCGCCGGTCCGGCGTGGGGAAGGTGGCGGTGGCATGGTCACCGCCGTTGACCATCCGGATCCGTACCGAGGTGTGCCCGTCCCGGGCGGCGACCAGACCGCGTTCGACGGCGAACGGGCCGACACCCGCCAGGAGGTTGCCGCAGTTCTGCCGGTCGGAGACCTCGGCCCGGTCCACCCCCACCTGGAGGAAGAGGTAGTCGACCTCCGCGTCGGGGCTCTGGGAGCGGGAGACCACCGCGACCTTGCTGGTGAGCGGGTGCGCTCCGCCGAGTCCGTCGATCTGCCGGGGGTCCGGGCTGCCCATGACCCGCAACAGCAGGTCGTCACGCGCCCCGGCGTCGGCCGGCAGGTCCTCGGCAAGGAAGTAGGCGCCCTTCGAGGTCCCACCGCGCATCAGCATGCAGCGCAGCTCCTCGCCGGTGCTCATGACACGGAACCGTTCCGCGCGTACTCGTCGTAGGCCTGGTACCGCACCCCGAGCCGTTCGAGGGTCTCGCGCAGGCCGTAGCGGTCCAGGCCCAACTGGCCCTCGGCGAAGGCGGCCCGGGAGGCGTCCTCCTTGGCCGTGCGCGCCTCGGCCGCCTTGACGGCCGTACCGGCCTGCTCGCGGGGTACGCACACCACGCCGTCGTCGTCGGCGACGATGACGTCACCGGGGCGGACGACCTGTCCGCCGAGCACGACGGGTACGTTCACCGAGCCGGCCGTGGCCTTGACCGTGCCCTGGGCGCAGACGGCACTCGACCAGACGGGGAAGCCCATGGCACGCAGGTCGGCGGTGTCGCGCACCCCGGCGTCGATGATCAGGCCGCGCACCCCGCGGTACCGGAGCGCGGTGGCGAAGAGGTCGCCGAACATGCCGTCGGTGGAGGGCGAGGTGGTGGTGACGACGAGGATGTCGCCCTCGCGGCACTGCTCGACGGCCGCGTGGATCATGAGGTTGTCGCCGGGCCAGCACAGGGCGGTGACCGCCGTGCCCGCGATGCGCACGTCCTGCTGGATGGGCCGGAACCCGGGGCCGAGACTGCCGGTGCGGCCCATGCCCTCGTGGACGGTGGCCACACCGTAGCCGCCGAGTGTCTCGACGTCCTCGGCGTGGGCGCGCGGCGGGTTGGTGACGATCAGGCCGCTCATGCCAGCTCCTCCGTGACCTGCGGGTAAGGACGCATGTACGCCTCGCCGTAGGTGGCGTGGGGCAGGCCGAGGTTGGGACCCGCGTTGCGCTTGAGCTGTACGCCGCGCCGCTTGCCCAGGTCGGTGTAGTAGTCCCACAGGTGCTGCTGGGCGGCGAGGCACTCCATGGCCTTGCGCTTGGTCTCCCAGACCGGGGTGATGTCGAGGAGGACCTCGGGCCGGAAGCCGCACATCTCCGGCTGGTGCGGCTCGAAGAAGAACACCGGCGGGGCTCCGATGATCTCGCCCTCGGAGGGGTAGCCGATGGCCTGGGCGAGGACACGGGCGTCCAGGGCCATGCGGGCGGCCGCAGGATGGTCGCCGTTGTAGGGATCGTCCAGGGGGTGGGTCAGGACCACGTCGGGCTGGGTGTCGCGGTAGATCCGCACGAGCTGGTCGGTCAGTTCCTGAGTGGCGAGCAGAGGGTAGTCGCCGGCGTCGAGGAAGCGCACCCGGGCGCCCAGGGTCGAGGCCGCCGCCTCGGCCTCGGCACGGCGGATCTCCTTGATCTCCTCCAGCGACTTGCCCTCGCGCCAGGCTTTGGCGGACTCACCGCGCTCCCCGTAGGTGAGGCACGCGATGGTCACCTTCTCTCCACGGGAGGCGGCCAGGGCGATGGCTCCCCCGGCCCGCCAGACGAAGTCCCCGGCATGCGCGGTGATGACAAGTGTCGATCGTGGGGTGGTGGGCGCCTTGCCGTGCGTCATTGCTCACATCTCCTTGGTGGACAGGCCGGATGCCCCACCCCCGCGACGTCATTGGCGCAGCGCGTCGATGACTCCCGCGAGGTGGGTGCGGACGGCCGCTTCGGCCGCCTGCGGGTCCCGGGCCCTGATCGTCTCGATCATGGCCAGGTGCTCACTCAGGGACTGCTGAGGACGCCCCGGTCTCAGCGCGAGCTGGAAACGGTGGCGCACCAGCTGCCCGTTGAGCCGCTCCAGCAGCCCCACGGCGACCTGCTGGCCGGAGAACTCTCTGATCCGGTCGTGCAGTTCGTGGTTGAGCTGGGAGTAGACCAGCGGCTCGCCGCCCGCCACCGCCCTGGACATCGCCGTGCCCAGCTGATCCAGCTGCTCCAGCTGGTCCTCGCTCGCCTCCACGGCCGCCTTGGCGGCGCAGAGGCCCTCCAGGACCATGCGGCACTCGGTGATGGCCACCGCTTCCTCGACCGTCACCACCCGCACCCGTGAGCCGCGGTTGCGGATCCGCTCGACCAGTCCCTCCGACTCCAGCTCGATCAGCGCCGCCCGGACGCTGGCCCGCGTGACACCGAACTGCTCGGCGAGTTCGTTCTCCACCAGCCGCTGGGCCGGTGCCATGTCGCCGTGCAGGATCGCCTGCCGCAGGTGCACCAGTGCGTGCTGCTTGGCCTGCTCGCCGGTGCCTGGACGGGCTTCCTTCGGCATCGCGCCCTCCCTGAGTGAGTGCCTGTCGAACCTAAAACGAACCCAACAAGATTGTCAACAATTTTGTTCTCTATATTGCCGACATGCTCCGCCGGTGGTCCGGTCACGCGCCACCACAGGGCACTGACCGGCCCCAAGCGCCCCACGGCCGCTCGACAGGGGGACGTCACCGCCCCATCTCCCAGGCCGGACAAGGGCGCAGTTCGTGTAGTGGACGCCCGGGGGGCGTCCGCCGCCCGGGGCACGACCGTCGAGGATCCGTCGCGGGGCGCGCCAACTCGACGCCGGATCCGTTTCTTTGGAGGGGCCGGACCGGGCGCGCGCCATGCGCCGCACGAGCCGAGGGCGACGGCCGGGACCGCCCCGACCAGCCCCGATCTGGGCGGGCATCAGTCACTCAACGCCAAAAGAAAGTAAAGGGAGTTACCCACGGCACCACGGCCCACTTCCCGTGCCCCCAGGGCCCACCTGCCGCGCTTGACTCGTTGTCCCTATATGCGTAGGTTGGATATGGGTTGAACAGAAAACATACGTTTTGCCTGGCGAGAGACAAACAATCTCAACATCCCGACCGACTACATCCCGACCGACGACAATCCGGTCGTCGGTCAACAGACGGACGGGCGCCCCGCCGCGAGGTTCGCTGCACTTCAGCAGCCTGGTGGGCCCGATGCCGCGCGATCAACGCGCGAGTCGGCGACGGCAATCCCGTCACTCTCAACGCCGATGTACCGGACCCTTATCGCGAACGTCTCAGTGCCTCCATGGTGCCGACGTCACCGCGGCCGTGCAGAGCCGGCACCTGTCTACGCTCCCGGGAAGGGAAAGCACCATGCGGATCATCACTTCTAGGACGTTCCGGCTGGTCGCCAGCCTGTTCGCCGCTCTGGCCCTGGCGTTCGGCACGGCTGGCATCGCCAGCGCGACCAGTTCCCACTCGGATCACTCCTCCGATTACTCCTACAGCAGCAACTGGAACCACGACGACGGAGGCCATGGAGGCCACGGAGACCACGGAGACGACGGCGGCTACGGCGGCGGTGACTACGGTGGTGGAGACCACGGCGGTGGTGGAGACCACGGCGGTGGTGGAGACCACGGCGGTGGCGGAGACCACGGCGGTGGCGGAGACCACGGCGGTGGCGGAGACCACGGCGGCGGTGGAGACCACGGCGGCGGCGGTGGCGGCCACGGCGGCGGCGGGCGCTGACCCCAGCAGTCGTAACTGACATCTGAAGATTGACAGCCTGTCATCTCGCCGAAGACGGCTGGTCTTCTCCGAACGGTCCCGCGTCGCGCCAGCGACCCGGGGCCGTTCGGCGTGCGGCCCTACGACCTGCGCTGGCGGTCGTCCATGGTCCCGGTACCGTCGCGACAGAACCGATGGGGGCGTGCTGATGGCCGGTGCGCGGCGCGTGACGCTGAGCGACGTCGCCGCGGCCGGCGGAGTCTCGCGGGCGACCGCGAGTTTCGTACTCCACCGTGATGGCATTGCCTGACCACGACTCCCCGTTGCCGGAAGTGCGGCTGCGCCTCGCCCGGCAGACCGTGACCACTCTGGGGCTCGCCCCGCAGGCCTCCTTCGTCGTGCCCCGTCCGAGGACGGCCGGCACCGGCGCCGTGAAGGCCTTCCTCGCCGCGCACGGGACCGTGACGGCGGTCGCGGCCTTCGACGACGGCATCGCCCTGCGCACCCTGACGCAGCACGGCGCGCGGCGACGTCGACTACGCGGCTCGGCGATAAAGGCCCGTCAAAAGTTCGATGGCGGCGGGGGCGGCGGGGTGCGGGTCGTCCCGCCACCAGGCGAGCCGCACCGCGATGGGCTCGGCGTCGCGCACCGGCCGGTAGACGACGCCGGGGCGCGGGTACTGGTGTGCGGTGGACTCGGCCGTCATGCCCACACAGCGGCCCGTGGAGATCGCGGTGAGCCACTCGTCGACATCGCGGGACTCCCTGGTCACCGGGCGGGAGTCGGGCGGGAACAGCTCCGTCGTAGTGGTGCCGGTCCTGCGGTCGATCAGCAGGACGCGCCCGCCGAGGTCGGCGAGTCGCACCGAGCGGCGCCCGGCCAGCGGATCGTCGGCGGCCAGGGCGCACAGCCGCCGTTCCAGCCCCACGATCGCGGAGTCGAACCGCCGGTCGTCCAGAGGTCTGCGCACCACGGCCGCGTCGCAGGCCCCCTCGGCAAGGCCGGCGGTCGCGGAGTTGACACGGACGAGCCGCAGCTCCGTCTCGGGATGCGCCCGCGCCCAGTCGCGCTGAAAGGCCAGGGTGTGACGGCCGAGTGCGGACCAGGCGTACCCGATCCGCAGCGAGACGCGCCCCGACGTGGCCTCCTGGACCAGGTCGGCCACCTCGCCGAGTACCCGCCGGGCATGGGCCAGCACACGCAGTCCCGTCACCGTCGGAGTGACCCCGCGGGAGGTGCGCCGCAGCAGCCGCACCCCGAGGGCGCGCTCGAGCGAGGCCAAGGTGCGGGACACGGCGGCCTGGGAGACCCCGAGCGCGATCGCGGCGTCGGTGAAGGTGCCCTCGTCGACGATCGCGACGAGACAGCGCAACTGCCGCAGCTCCACATTCATGACGGAGGCGCCCACGACATTCGCGTCCTCGACGGAAGCGTCCCCGACGGAAGCGCCCTTGCCGGAAGCGTCCTCGGCTGAAGGATCCATGACTCAAGCGTATAGACGGACCGGATGATGCATTTTGCGCAAGAGCCCCGGCCTCCCAGCATCGAGACATGCACGCAGCTTCCGCACGCCCGGCAGAACCCGCGCGTCGCACTCCCCCGGCGCCCACGGCCCCGAAGCCGGGCGGCACGCGCCTGTCCGGCGTGGTCATCATGGTCGGCAGCGGCCTGTCCAACCAGACCGGTGCCGCTATCGGCTCCCTGGCCTTCCCCGTCCTCGGCCCCGTCGGCGTGGTCGCGGTGCGTCAGTACGTCGCCGCGATCGTCCTGCTGGCGGTGGGCCGTCCCCGGCCGCGGACGTTCACCTGGGGGCAGTGGTGGCCGGTCGTGCTGCTGGCGCTGGTGTTCGGGGCCATGAACCTCTCCCTATATACGGCGATCGACCGCATCGGACTGGGGCTGGCGGTGACCCTCGAGTTCCTCGGCCCCCTCAGCATCGCGCTGGCCGCCTCCCGCCGCCGCGTGGACGCGTGCTGTGCGGTGATCGCCGCGGCGGGCGTCGTCACGCTGATGCGTCCGCGCCCCTCCGCCGACTTCCTCGGAATGGGCCTGGGGCTGCTGGCCGCCGGCTGCTGGGCGTCGTACATCCTGCTCAACCGCACCGTCGGCCGCCGTATCCCCGGCGCGGCGGGGTCCGCTGCCGCCGCCGGGCTCTCCGCCGTGCTGTTCCTGCCGGTCGGCGTCGCCGTCGCCGCCCGGCACCCTCCGACACCGACTGCGGTCGGCTGCGCCGTGGCCGCCGGTGTGCTGTCCTCCGCGGTGCCCTGTCTCGCGGACCTGTTCACCCTGCGCCGCGTCCCGGCCCCGGCCTTCGGCCTCTTCATGAGCGTCAATCCCGTCCTGGCCGGTCTGGTCGGGTGGATCGTCCTCGGCCAGGGCCTGGACTGGACGGAGTGGACGGGCATCGGCGCCGTCGTCGCGGCCAACGCCCTCGGCATCCTCGCTTCACGAAGTTGACGGACACCTCACGGACCTGACGGGCACCCGGGCAACGGACTGCCCCAGAAGAACGTTTCGGCGAAAACGCCAGACCGCGCCACCCCTTCCGCCACATAGAAATATCTACCAGCATGAACACTCCGGGTCGGCGCCCAGGTGCGGGTTCCGCATCCGAGTGCGCCGCTCCACACCTGGTCAGACGGCCTGCGAGTGCCCTGGAGTTGGTCATGCCGGATGTGATGTGGATGCAAGGTGTCGAGTGGCTCGCGGCGGCCGCCTCGGACCCCCGGACCTGCAAGCGGGAGTGGGATCAGGGTTCGGGGACCGTACTCATGGAGGCCGGGCGGTTCTGGGACGTGCTCAGCGTTCCCGAGCAACTCGGGCTGCTCGCCCTGGACATCCTGTGGAACGACCCGCTGCGTGCCCCCGGCCCCACCCTGGTGGACACCGCGTCGCGGAGAGTGGGCTTCTTCCTGCCGCCGGACCCCGCCAGCCGCTGGGTCGGCTCCGGCCTCCGACACGCGGGCAAGGGCTCGTGGGTCGCCGTACCAGCGCCGTACCGCGCCGCGAGATTCCTGGAATGGCTCATTCCGCCCGACGGGACCGGAGCCCTGCATGCCGCGGTCCCCCTGGAACTGGCGTTGCAGCGGGCCAACGGAACGCTCGCCGTCCTGGCACCACCGCCTGGAGGGTGACCGTCGCTCCGCGGCAGCGCGCGGAGGGGTTCACCAGCCCAGCAGGCCACGGGGTACGGGGACGGCGGGTACGGGGACGGACGCGGTCTCGGGTTCGGCCGGTACCGGTCCGGCGGTCTTCTCGTCCCGCCTCTCCACCCAGGGCTCGACCTGCCAGGCCTCGCTCTCGAAGGGGCTGGAGGCTGCGAAGGAGGCCCACAGCACCGCGACCACCTCGCGGTGCTCCGGAACCACCCGGTCCTTGGCCCGCCACTCCGCGACCAGTTGGGCGTAGATCGGCGGGTGGCCCAGACGCCCGTCCGTCAGCTCGGCGTAGCGCCGGCCCACGAAGCCCTGCTCCGGACGGCGCCGCCGGGCCGTGTGAGTGCTGTCCATGTCGGAGCAACGGCAGTGCGTGCGCCGGTGGTACGCGCCCGTGGCACCGCTCACCGAGTCGGGTGAACGCGCCGCCCGTTCGGAGCCATGCCCCTGTCCGACAAGCATCTTCACGCATCAACGCGCTCACGCCGAGCATGGTCCCGCCGAGCATGGTCCGGGTCAGCTCCCCGCGCCGGGGGCGACGGCGGCCTCCGGTTCCGTAAGCACGGAGTCGGCGTCCGCGCGGGCCGAGGCAGAAAGCCGGCCGGCCCGCTGGACCGGCACAAGGAGCGCTGCCAGCGCCGCGGCCAGACAGAGCAGGGCGAGCAGAGTGAATCCGTGGGTGTATCCGGAGCCGTAGGGAAGGCCCGAGGACTGGAGCCGGCCGGTCACCAGAACGCTGGTCACGGCCGCGCCGATGGACCCGCCGATGGTGCGGATGTTCGCGTTCATCCCGGTCGCGGCGCCGGTCTGCCCGGGCGGCACGCTGCCGACGATCAGGTTGGCCATCGAGGCGAAGGCGAGTCCGATACCGAGGCCGAAGATGCCCGCGGCGAAGGCCACTTGCCACTGCTGGTCGTGCCACAGGGCGAGGAAGCCGCAGGCGACCGCACCGAGCGCGGCACCGGTCGTGAGCAGCTTCTTGGCGCCGAGGACGGGCTCCAGCCGACCGCTGAGCACACCCGAGCAGAACATGGCGAGCAGCATCGGCAGCATGAGCAGTCCGGCCGCGGTGACACTGGCGCCGAAGCCGTATCCGGCGGAGCTCGGGGTCTGTACGAAGCCGGGGAGGAAGGACCAGATCGCGTACATGCCCGCACCGAACAGGAGCGCGGTGGTGTTGGTGGTCCACACCGCGGGCAGCCGCATGACGCGCAGGTCGATCAGCGGGGTGCGGGAGCGTGCCTCGGCCAGCAGCCACAGCGCGAAGAGCAGGACGGCGGCGGCGAACAGCCCGATCACCCGGGCCGATCCCCAGCCCCACTGGCCCGCCTGGCTGAGCGGGAGCAGCAGCGCGACCAGCCAGCCCGACAGCAGGACGGCACCGAGCCAGCTGACGCGTCCCTCGGCCCGGCTCGGGGATTCGGGGACGTAGCGCAGGGCGATCAGTGTGGTGACCGCGACGACGCCGACGGGCAGCCAGAACAGCCAGCGGTAGTCGAGCGCGGACACGATGGGACCGGCCGCCACCAGTCCGACGCCGCCGCCCGCGGCGATCACGGCGGACAGGTTGCTGATGCTGGGGCCGACCTCGGCCGGGGTGAACTCGTCCCGGATGATGCCGAAGGAGAGCGGGAACAGCGCTCCGCCTATGCCCTGGACGACCCGGGCGACGATCAGCACGCCGATGTTCGGCGCGAGCGCGGCGAGCAGACAGCCGAGCGTCACGGTCACGAGGACGGCGACGAGGGTGCGCTTCTTGCCGATCAGGTCGCCGACCCGGCCGAGGATCGGGGTGAAGACCGAGGCGGACAGCAGGTAGGCCGTCATCACCCAGGTCACGGTGGACTGCGAGGTGTTCAGGGCGTGCTGGACGGTCGGCAGGGCCGGTGCGATCAGCGACTGGAGCATGGAGAACACGCCCGCACCGGTCGCGAGGACCGCGAAGGTGAGGCGGGTGGACTTCGTGGGCATGAAAAGCCTCTCCGAACGGATCGGAACGGAACGAAACAGAGCAAGCGGAACGGCCGCTCAAGGAGCGGGGGCGGGCTGCGTACGGCCCGTTCGAGGTCACAGGGGGTACAAGCGCGTCGACGGTGCGTGCGGGCGCACGCCACCACGGGGAGCGCACCCCGACTGCTAAAGTGGAGGTATGCCTCCACTGTAACGGAGGCATACCTCCGCTTCAACCTTCTTCTCGGCCGGGAGGCACCAAGTGACGGCTCAGCCGTTCCCCGTCAGCGGGATCGTGGCGTCCCGGCGCCCGCACCGCAAAGACGCCGCACGCAACTACGACGCCCTGCTGGGCGCCGCGCGCGAGGCCTTCGCGGAGCACGGCGCGGAGGCGTCCCTGGAGGACATCGCCCGGCGCGCGGGCGTGGGCATCGGCACCCTCTACCGGAACTTCCCCACCCGCCGCCACCTCTTCGAGAGCGTGTACGCGGACGAGGTGGACGCTCTGTGTCAGGTGGCTCTGGAAGTCGCCGAGCGGGAGCCCTGGGAAGCGCTGACCTCGTGGCTGCGGCGGTTCGTGGACTACACCGTGACCAAACGGGCCATCCGCGAGGCGCTCGACAACGAGTCGGAGATCTTCCTGACCTGCCGGGACTCGATGTACCAGGCGGGCGGCCCGCTGTTCGAGCGGGCGCAGAAGGCGGGCGAGGCGCGCGCGGACATGGACTTCGACGACCTGCTGCGCATGGTCGCCGGGATCACCTCGACGAACTTCCTCGACGACACCCAGCGCGACCGGGTCCTCACGGTCGCGCTCGACGGCGTCCGCGCCACGCGCTGACATCGGCCCGGGGCAGCAGGGGACCCCTACCCCTTCGTGAGCCCTGTCGCCCGCCGCCTCGCCGTCCACCGCCCCGTCGTCCACTCCGCACTTACCCTCCAGTAATATCTCGCGGCAGTCCCCTGGAGGAGGAACCGTGCCACGGTCGGAACGCTCAGCCCTGTTGCTCGCCGGTCTGCTGGCCACCGCCGGTGTCGGTCACTTCATGTCGCCACGGCAGTTCGACGCGACCATTCCGCGGGCGCTGCCGGGGGCGCCCCGGACCTGGACGTACGCGAGCGGCGTCGCCGAACTGACGCTGGCCGCCGGGGTGGCGGTGCCCCGTACCCGGCGGGTGGCCGCACTGGCCACCGCGGCCTTCTTCGTCGGGGTGTTCCCCGCCAACGTCCAGATGGCCGTCGACTGGCGCCGGCGTCCCGCTCCGCAGAAGGCCGCGGCGATCGCGCGACTCCCCTTGCAGGTGCCCCTTGTACTGTGGGCACGCAGCGTTGCCAAGGGTGGAAAGGGTCAGTCATGACGCGTGGTGTCGATGTGGGCGACAAGGTCGAGGACTTCGTCCTGCCGGACGAGACCGGTACGGAGCGCACGCTGACCGAGCTGCTCGGCGAAGGACCGGTCGTGCTGTTCTTCTACCCCGCCGCCCTCTCCCCCGGCTGCACCACCGAGGCGTGCCACTTCCGTGATCTGGCCGCCGAGTTCACCGCCGCCGGCGGGCGGCCGGTCGGCATCAGTGGTGACGCGGTCGACAAGCAGCAGGAGTTCGCCGGGCGTCACACGCTCGGGTACCCGCTGCTGTCCGATGTCGACGGCACGGTCCGCGAGCGGTTCGGAGTGAAGCGCGGCTTCTCCCTGGCACCCACGAAGCGGGTCACCTTCGTCATCGCGCAGGACCGCACCGTCCTGGAAGTGGTGCGCAGCGAACTGCGGATGAGCGCCCACGCGGACCGGGCCCTCGCCGCGCTGCGGGCCCATCAGGGCTGACCTTCGACTCCCCCGCGGCGGCCGGGTCGTCCTGCCTCGGACCGGCGCGCCGCGTCACTCGCCGTTGCCCGGCGGCCCGACGACATGAAGGTCGTACGCGCCCACCAAGCCGACCGCGGCGTCGAGGCCGAGCGACGGGGGCAGTTCACCGGCAAAGGCCACCGGGGTGCCGTTGCGGGTGAACCATTCCGCGATCCCGGTCGGCACCGAGGTCACGAGCAGACGGGATTCCCGGCTGCGCACGACATGGCGGCGCGGGACGCCGCGGGCGCCGAAAGCGACGTCGCCCGGGCCCAGGTCGTACTGCTGCTCTCCGACGAAGAAGGTGATCTCACCTTCGAGTACGGCCCAGATCTCGTCGTCATGGGCGTCCACGTGCATGCTGAACCTTCTCTTCGAGGGGCGGTCGAGCGGGACCTCCTCCATTGTGCGAAGCGGTGGCTCGAGGAAGCTTCAGTCATCTGACTGGTCCGTCCGCCCGGCTGCCGCGCGGGTCAGCACCGCGCCGAGGCCGGAAGATCGGCCCGCTCGTCACCGCGGAGATACAGGGCACTGACCCAGCCGTTGCCGATGCCGGGGCCGCCGGAGAGGTAGATCCAGACGTGGCTGGTGGAGCCGTGGTCGACGACCGTCTCGCCGGAGAGCCAGCAGAAGGCGGGGTAGCTGTACCCGGCGCGCAGCCTGCCGATCGTGGAGTGGCCGCTGCCCGGGCCGGATCGAATGGGCGCGTCGTCGATGGGCACGACGGTGTACGTCTCGTAGGCGGCCTGTCGCGTGAGGCCGGCCGGCGCCGCGGCCGAGGCGGTGCCCGCACTCAGCAGGCCGCACGCGAGCACGGCTCCGGCGAGGACGGCGGCGGCCTTGCGTCGGATGTTCATGGATGAACTCCCTGGCACGGAGGGATGATCGCGGTGAATTCCGGTGAGTTCCGCTGCCTTCAGCACTGGGCTGAGGCCGACAGATTCGCGTACTGGTCACCCTTGAAATAGACGGCGCTGCTGAATCCGTCGGCGAATCCGATCCAGATGTCGTTCGTGTAGCCGTGGTCCGTGATGGTCTGCCCGTGGGTCCAGCAGTACGCCGTGTAGGACTGACCGGCGGTCAGGGTGGCCAGGTACGCACTGTCCTTCGTCGGCAGCTTGCGGACCTTGACGTTCTCGTAGGGCACGACGGTGTACGACTGCTCGGCGGGCGCGGCGGCTGCCAGGCCGGCCGGGACGAGGAAGGCGAGCGTCGCGGCGCACGTGGTGATGACGGCCGGAATACGGCGCATGGGAAATTCCCCCTGTGTGGTGTTTCGCTGTCGACCACCGCCACAGTGGGCGCCGAGGGAGCGCGGCGGCAATGCCATTCAACGGTGTTCGAAGTGAGCGCCCGGCCCGGGAAGATGGAGCGCGGGTGTACTGCCGTTGTCGCTGCGGTGGTCGGCCGGCGTCCATATGTCCGAGTCCATGATCTTGCTCCCTGTGGGGCCTACGCAGTGGTTACGCTCCCCAGCGGACGGATCCGATGGGGGCGGGACGGCGGTCCTCATGACGGGAATGGCTCACTGTGCGTAGGCAGCGGCAGGCATCGGGCGGGAACGGCAGGGCCGGGGACCACGGCCGGGGAGCCGTCGGCCGGGACACGGACTCGGTCACCGGGAACGGCGCGGAGGTCACGGCGCCGCACCCGGCGTCCCCGACGACCGGCCCGGGGATGACTCCGCAGGCACTGCTGGCCCTGCAACGGGACGCGGGCAACGCGGCGATGGCGCGCGCACTGCGTGGACGGCTCCCGGCCGCCGAGGGCGTGGCGGGCGCCACGCGTGCGCCGAGGCCCGCACCGGCCGTACTGCCCACCCTCGAAGAACTGCCCGAGAGCAGTGCCGCCGCCCGGCTGCCCGCCGTGCTTCCCGCGATCGAAGAGGCGTCGGAGGAGTCCGAGGAAGGCGCGGAGAACGCCCGGCCGCGCGCCGCCATCACGACACGCCCCCGTCGGGCGGGCACGCGTCGGCCGGTCCCCCGGCCGACCGGCAGCGGGACCGGCTCCTCCCATCCGCCGCTCGGACTGCCGCCGTACCTAAGGGAGTTACGGGCGGCGGGGCTCTCCACGGCGTACGGGCTCACGGGGCACGAGTTCGTGTCCACCGCCCTCGGGACAGTCGTCGGACGGTCCGACGGCACGGTGGCCGAAATACGCGAGGAGCTGGCCGGGCGGCCGGAGACGTTCTACGGCCGGGGCCGTTCCTTCGCCGTCGAGGGCCCGGAGGGCAAGGGGTGGTACGACGTCACCGTCACCATCTCCCGCGACGGCGCCGACCTGCCCGAGACCTTCGTCTCCCCGCAGGCCGCGAAGGCTCAGGCCGCGGCGGCGCAACAGGCCCGGGCCATAGCCGCGTTGCTGGCCGAGGCGGAGGCCGCCATGGGCAAAGGAAAGGGAAAGGCGAGAGCCGGCGATCACGACAGCGGGGACGGCACCGGCACCGAGGGCGACCCCCGGCAGGCCGCCCAGGACGCGCGGACGGCCGAGGGCGCCGACATCAAGGTGGACACCCAGCACAACACCTCGGGCATGGTGAGCCACTCCTCGGGCGGCTCGTCCAGCAAGGGCGTCAACTTCATGGCGTTCGGGCTGGCGCCGGTCGTCCCGGGTGTCTGGCTCGGCGGGGCGGTCATGGCCAACGCGCAGCCGTTCCAGTCCTCCACCGACTCCCGTGTGCAGAAGGCCATGTCCGAACCGCGGGTGCTGCGCAGCGACAAGGGGTCCGTCGAGATGCGGCGCCAGGTGCGCTACGGCGTACAGGTGCAGCCCCAGGACGAGGAGCGGGGCGGCCGGGCGCAGACGTTCAGCGGCGCCGGGTCCCTGATGATGCGGGTGCCCACCGAACACCTGGTGCCGGTCACCGCCGAGGCACCCGCGCGGCCACGCTCCCTCAACACACGGACCGCGCGGCGCGTACGGCTCGCGGACTCGCTGGCCCCGGTCGCCCTGGACGACGCGGCGGCCCCCCATCCGGGCGGCGGCGGCCTGTTCGACACGGTCCGCTCCGTGCTGCACCCCTCCCTGACCTCCCGCGGTGCGCCCGGGCGGGCCCGGCTCCACGACGCCACCTCCGCCACGACCGTCCTGGAGGACCTGCCCCGGCTGCTCAGCGGCTGGGTGATCGGGGAGGATCTCGTCGCCAAGGACGGCAGCGCCACGGGCACCTACCGGATGCGCGCCGACCTCACCGCCCTGTCGCCCACCTGGACGACCGGCAAGACCCAACTGCGTACGCACCAGCAGGCGCAGCACTCGGTGTCGCACACGGCGGCCAAGGGCCGAGGGGGGACCTTCGGCGCGGGCCCGGCGGCGGGTTTCGGGGTGCTGGGCAACGCCGCCGCGGTGCGCGCGACGGTCATGCCCACGGCCGGGGCGCGCAAAGCGCGGTTCACGGTGGCCGAACAGACGGTGTCGAGCCGTCAGGGCGCCGAGGTCAGGGGCGACAAGGTGCTCTACCTCGGCAAGGTCCGGTTCAGCGTCGAGGGCACCGGACCGCTCTCCCCCGCCATGAAGGTACGCTCCGGGACCCGCACGGCCCAGCACTCGATGGATGTGTGGGTCAGCCTGCGCGCCGACGAGGCCCGGTCGCTGGGCCTCGAACTGCCCGAAGGCGTCACGACGGGCCCCGTGATCAAGGGGCCGGGAACGGACGCCGACGGGAGGAAGCTCGACCGGGGGCAAGGGGAGGAGTCACCGGGCGAAGCCGGATCGTCGGCCCACCCGGGCCCCGAGCGCCACCTGCCGTTCGGGGCCATGGGGTCGAGCGTGGCGATCAGCCAGCTGGACACCGCTCCCCTGCTCTCCGGCATCGAGCGGCTCTTCGCCACCGACCAGCGCCTCGCGGGCTACCTGCCCGCGTTCGGCGCCGGGGCGGAAACCGAGGTGAGCCGCGAGGAGGGCGAGGTGCAGCGGCGCAACTACCGCGAGCTGATCACCGTACTCTCGGAGACCAACCTGCGGGTCAACAAGGACCAGTTGCTCTCCTCCGGGATCCGGGTCCGGATGCGGCGCAAGAGCCGATGGCACGCGCACGACGTCCAGATCAAGGTCGTCGGCGCCCTGCGCGAGACGGACTACCAGGGGGAGACGAAGGACTGGCTGGTGCGCAGCCACAGCGGCGTCACCAGCAACTCGCAGAGCGGACGGTCCAGTTCGCGGTCGATCGGCGGGCTGGCGCTCGGCCAGTTCCGGCTGATCCCCGGCGCCCTGTCCGCCACGGTGCGCGGTGAGCGGACCCGGCAGAGCACCCGGCGCAACCAGGCGGGTCCGACGACACGCTCCGACGTGCTCACCAACGGCGGTGAGAACACCAGCGTGTTCGGCGGCGCCCTGCGCCTCGATGTGGACGTCACCATGACGACACGGGAGCGGACCGCCAGACGTGCCCTCACCCCGGGCGTGCCGGGACGGGACACACCCGACGCCGTGCACATCGCCTCGACCGCGGACACCGAGGCGCTCGACCTGGGCGAGCAGGACGTACGGCTGCTCACCCCGGCCGCGTTCACCCTGGACACCGCCGGGAAGGACCGGCTGACGGCCAGGACCCGCAGGCGCACCGCCGGACTGGCTCCGCCGCAGCGGCAGTTCAACGCGTCGGGCATCGGCGATCTGTCGACCATGGCGCCGCGCTCGATCGCGGGCCGGGCGGTCCGGGACTGGACGCTGGTGGAGACCGTCGGAGGCGGCGGCCCGATCCGGGACCTCGCCTTCGAGCTCCTGTCGCGGGCCGCGAGCCGCAATCGGGAACTGCGGGAGGACCTCGCGCTGCAGACGGAGGGCCTCGCGCCGCGGCTGGCGATCGAGGAACGCTTCAGTCCGCAGGCCATCACGTCGGCGCTGCGCCAGGCGGTGTCCTCCGGGTGGGTGGTGAAGAACCTGCGGTACCCGCGCAGGCTCCGCGCGCTCAACGGCGCGATCGGTACCCGGTTCGCCCTCACCAATCCGGAGGTGGTGGCGGAGGGCACCGGGGCGGGTACCGAGACGTTCCTGCTCGGCGGCCACCAGATGACCGGGCAGGAGGGCAGCGGTATCTCCACGACCGTGCAGGGCGGCGCCCTCGGATCGGAGAACGGCGCCGACTGGCGGCTGGGCGAGGGTCTGTCGGCCGCCCGGAACCTCGGCCGGAGCGCGGCGACGGCGACGACGCTGAGCGGCACCGTCGAACGCAACGCCCACACTCCGCGCACCCGGCCCCTCTACCTGGTCCACTGCGACCTGGTGGTCCGGATGGTGAGCGAGGTCAAGGTCACGGGAGGCGGCCCGTACGTCGCGAAGGGCGAGCGGACGCTGCCCGCCGCGGCCGCCGTCTGGCTCACCCAGGAGCAGTTGGCGGCGGCGGGCCTGCGCGTTCCCGGGGCCGCCGGTCAGACGTCCTCGCAGGGGGAATCCGCACGCCTGGGCGCGGAGTCCAAAGGCCCGGAATCCAAGGGAAAAGAGTCCAAAGGCAAGGAGAAGGCCACCCAGGAGCAGACCGAGGCGTCCCGCAGCGGGGAGTCGTCGAGCACGACCGCCCCGGCGGCGCCCGCCCTCGCCCAGGAGCTGCCGCTCGGCTTCGGCATGATCGAGGAACTGCCCGACTTCGTTCCCCTGCTGGAACGGCTGCGCGCCGACGTCGGGCGGCGTGACCGGTCCCTCGCCGACGAACTGCTGCCGAAGCGGCAACTGGCCGATCCGCACGACAACATGCAGCGGCTGCTGCGCGTCCTGGACCGGGACGGGTCCGCCGGACTGCTCTCCGGGGCCATGGACGGCGGGGTGCCCGTCGAACTGTTCCGCGGCCGCGACACACCGTACTGGGCCGTGTTCCGCGTACGCCGCACCCGGCAGGGCACGGCCGAGGGCGAGGCGAGGGACGGCCGCGACATGGAGTACATCACCTCGGCCGCCACGCAACGGGCGGACACCCGCGAGACGAACGACACGCGTAACGTCGAGGGGGTCGTGGCCGGTGCGGGCAAGCCCGAGGGCGGCGGTGGTCCGCTCAAGAGCGTCGGCGGCTCCGGCGGGCTCGGTGTCGGCGTCAGTGATGTCACGAAGTCGGCCACCGTGGGGCGGGGTCAGCTCGGCATGAAGACCGTCGCCGAGGCCTCCGCGCGTTCCGTCAGAATGCGGGTGCCGATCGAGGCGACCCTCGAACTGCACTCGTCGCGTGGGCGGGTGGGCCTCGCCGGCCTCGGCGAGCAGTCCTTGGTCCACCGCATCCTGGTCAAGGACCTCGAGGCACTGTCCCGGCTGCGGCCGGTGCCGCGCGCGGAGGCGGGACAGGCGTTCCTGCGGCAGAACGACGCCGAAGCGAGCCGGCTGGGGCCCTGGCACGGCCGCGGGGTGAGCCTGCCGATGGAGGCGCAGGTCAACGGGTTCCGCGGCGCTCCCGAGATCCGGCGGGTGATCGACGACGCGGTACGGGCGGCGCACGGCGGGGAGCGCTACCGCAAGACGGGCGACGCGGCGGCGTACGCGCAGCGCGAGGCGGTGTCCACCGAGTGGCTGATCTCCGCCCTGCCGCTGCTCACCACGGCGGGAGCCGACCTCCCGGTCGTGCACGCCTCCGGCGCGCAGGGGCAGGATCTGCGGACCTCGCTGCACGCGCGGCTGCGCGCCGGCCGCGTGCTGGGTGTCGGTGACAAGATGACCTTCGAGACGGTGGCGCAGAGCGCCCTGGACGCGCCCCGGCCCACGGGCACGGACCATCAGCAGGCGGTGGAGCACAACAAGTCGGTTCGGGGGCTGGGCGGCGCCGGTGTGCTCAACGCGGACGAGTTCCGGATGAACCAGCTCCTCGGCAACGCCGACCGGGTCGGCGGCGCCACCGACACCTCGGCCCACGGGTCCGGCTCGATGCCTCTGCACAAGCCCAAGTCCGAGGCGACACTGGTGCAGTTCACCCTGGACGTGCGGGTGGTGGCCCGGGTGCGCGACCGGGGCCGCTCCGGCGCCCCCTCCGTCGCCGTACGGGACTTCACCGTCCCCACTCCGGTGGTCGTGCGGATCCCGGCGCCCGTGGCCCGTCGTATGCTCCAGGACCCGTCCAACCACACCAAGCTCCACGATCCGGACGGCCGCCTCTCGTCCTGATGTCGGGGGCGTGTCAGCCGCCCGGCTCCTCCACCGGCTCCGCCGGCCGCTCGCCGATCACCGCGGTGAGTTCCGTCCTGCGGCGGATGCCCAGCTTGCGGTAGGCGCTGGTCAGATGGGTCTCGACGGTGCGTCGGGCCAGGTGCAGGAGTTCGGCTATCTCGGCGTTCGTCCGCCCGTCGGCCGCGAGGGCGGCGATCCGGCGTTCACTGCCGGTCAGCGCCTCCCATCCGGTGAGGGCGGTCGCCGAGCCACGTGAGCGGCCTTCGGGGAGGACCTCCTCGGCCAGCGCCCGCATCCGTACCGCGCCCAGCCGTTCGGCGTGCTCGGCCGCCTCGCGCAGCGCGTCGCGGGCCCGGCTCCGGTCTCCCGCGGCGACGAGCTGACGCCCCTGTCCGATCAGGGCGGGGATCAGCTCGGTCTCCGCGGAGGCGTCCCGCAGAATGCGTACGGCACGGTCGGCGAGTTCCAGACCGCGACGGCCGCCGGTCGCGGTGGCGAGCCCGCGCAGCGCCCGGCCCACCAGCCGGGGGGTGTCCCACACCTGGGCGAGCCGCAGTTCTTCACGGGCCAGCCTGAGGGCCTCCTGCGGTCGGCCGAGCGCGCTGCGGCACTCGGCCGCCGCGGTCCGCCAGGGGGTGACCACGGGGCTCACCACGTCCCGTGCCGTCTGCCGGCGACCGCATTCCAGGAAGTCGTCGAGCGCTCCGGCGTGATCCCCCTGCGCGGACCGCAACACGCCCCGGGCGTAGAGGAATCGGTTGAGTTCCCAGGAGTCGTGCGCGTCGCCCAGGGCGAAGCTGTCCGCGAGGCGGGCCGCCTCTTCGGTACGGCCCGTCTCGACCAGGGCGATCACGGCGTGTCCGTGCGCGTTGGCCGGATCGGGCCGGTGCCGGGTGGCTTCGGTGACCTGCCAGTCCGCCGGTTCGGCGAGCAGATCGGCGTACTGTCCGCGCGTCGCGGCGATGTCCGCCCGTACGTTGAGCAGCGCCAGGTGCATGGGGTGCAGCAGGGAGGGGCTCTGCCGGTCCAGTCCCCGGCGTACCAGCCCCTCGGCCTCCACCAGTTCGTCGGCCCATTGCGCGACGGCGGCCGCCGTACCCAGCAGGAAGGGTTCGGCGAGCGCGTCGACCGGTTCGTCCAGCAGGGCGTGGATGCGTTTCATGGCCGTGGCGGCGGGGATCAGGCCCGCCGTCGCGTCGTAGCGGACCAGAAGGGCCTGCCCTGCCGTTCCGACCAGGTCCCCGGACCGCTCGGCGGCGCCGTGCAGCCAGCGATACGCCTCCTGACGGATGCTCTGGTCGTGGTCCGACAACAGCGCCGAGGCGGTCTGCAGCAGCCGTATCAGGTCCGGGTGGTCGGTCAGTTGCTCGTCCAGGCCCCGCAGGACGTCCATCGCGGCGCGCGTCTTGCCGCGCCGGGCCAGCACGGTGCCCAGGGCCACGGCCGCCCGTACCCGGTCCTGCGGCATGCCCGGCAGCCGGGTCGCCTCGGTCAGCCGCGGTATCCCGGCCGAGGAACGGGCGGCGGCGAACTCCAGGGAGCCCAGCTCGGTGAGGACCATGGTCCGGCGAGCGGGCGTCAGCGGCTCGTCGAGCGCACGACGCAGATACGACACGCCGTCGTCGGGCCTGTCGTCCCGCACCGCCACGGACGCGGCGTCCAGCAGCGTCACGCCGGCCCAGGCCTCGCCCACGGCCGGGGTCCGCAGGAGTTGTCCGGCCACCGCTTCGGCGCGGTCGCCGCGGCCCAGCATCGCTTCGGCCGCCGTACGGTGCGCCGCCTGCCGCCGGACGGTGGGCCAGCCGCTGAGCACCGCGTCCCGCAGCAGCGGGTGGGCGAAGCGCGGCCGCCCGTCGGGATCGGGCCGCAACAGGCCGAGGCGGGTCATGGCGGTCAGCCAGCCGGGAACCCGGGCGGGGTCCGCGCCCGCCGTCTCGGCGAGCAGTTCGGCGAACTCTTCCGTGTGTCCCTCCTCCCACACGTCCGCGTCCAGCGCCGCGAGGGCGCGGGCCACCCCCGCCGTCGCCTCTCCGGCGCTGTCCAGCCACCAGGAGACGGCGGCCGGATAGGAACCCGGGTAGAGGGCGGCACAGGTGTCCGGCACGCTCCTCGGGGGCGCGCCGTGCGGTTCCTGCGCACGGAGGTCGTCGAGCAGGGCGCGTAGCAGCAGGGGGCTGCCCGCGCCGGCCCGGACGCAGTCGTCCACCCAGGCGGGCGTGGCGGCACCGACGTCCGAACGGATCAGCTGCGCCGCCGCGTCCGCGCTCAGCGGGGCGAGGGTGTGGCTGCGCACCAGGGTGGGCGAGAGCGCGTGCGCCAGACCGGCGGACGGCGGGTCGATGTCGTACTGGCTGCGCTCGGTCGCCACCAGGAGGACGGGTAGTGCGTCGATCCGCCGGGCGGCGTCGACGAGCCAGCGGCGCGAGGGTTCGTCGGCGCAGTGGACGTCGTCCACCGCCAGCAGCAGCGGGGCGGCGGCGTAGGAGCGCAGCCGCCTCCACAGGTGTTCGGCGTATGACCAGTGGTGCGGATTGTCGTCGAAAATGTCCGGAAACAACTTGGTTCCGGCGTCGAATTCGCCGCCCGATGACAGAAGTTGGAGGACCGCCGCGAACTCCCCGGCCTCGCCGTCCGGCGAGCAGCGGGTCCGCAGCACCCGCATGCCACGGGCCGCCGCCCGCTCGGTGACGGCCTCCAGGAGGGCGGTGCGCCCCGTGCCGGTGGCCCCTTTGAGCAGCACCAGACGGCCGGACCCGGCGCAGGCGCGGTCCGCCTCGGCGGCCACCAGCTCCAGGGCCTCCCGCCGTTCACGCAGCGCCTCGGTCTCGCCCATCGATGTCTCCTGCCGTGGACGTTTCATGATCCATCTCGTGGTAAGTCTCGTGGTCCTCCACGATTGCGCGAGGCACGCCAAGCACAGAAGTCTGGGACAAGCCCTTCAGCCACTGGCGACACAGGGGCGACCAGCATGTGGATTTGGGAGAAGCGGTTGCGCAGTTCATTACGGACCACTGACGCAGGCGTGTCACAGCGGCCCGCCGACACCGGTGCGGTGGATTCCGGAAACCGCATACCGGTGGTGGTCCAGGCACCCGACCCGATCTCCCGGGCCGGGGTACGCAGCCAGTTGGGGCAGCACCCGGTGATCGACCTCCTCGACAGCGCGGAGGCCGGACCCGGCACCGTGGCCGTCCTGGTCAACGAGGGGCCGGACGAAACCACGCTGTCCCGGCTGCGCCGACTCGTACGCAGCGACGGGGCGCGCGCCGTGCTGGTGGTGAACGCGATCCGCGAGGCCGAACTGCTCGACGTCATCGAGTGCGGTGTCGGGGCCATCGTCTGGCGCCACGAGGCCAGTGCGCACCGGTTGGTGCAGGCCGTGCTCGCGGCCGCGCGGGGCGACGGGGATCTGCCCGCGGATCTGCTGGGACGCCTCATCACTCAGGTGGGATCGCTCCAACGCACCGCTTCCGGCCAGACCGGAGTTCCGCTCTCCGGCCTGGTGCCGCGCGAAATCGATGTGCTGAGGCTCGTCGCCGAGGGGCTGGACACCGGGGAGATAGCGAGCAAGCTCTCCTACTCCGAACGTACCGTCAAGAACGTGATGCACGGGCTGACCACCCGGCTCCATCTGCGCAATCGCGCCCACGCCGTGGCCTATGCGCTCAGGGAAGGCTACATCTGAGGCGGCCGGCCGTTCGCACGGGGCCTGTCGAACGGGTAACCGAGCGGATCACAGCAGACAGGACAGAGCGGGTACTCAGCCGGCCCACGGCCGGTACGCGGCAGGACGTGACGGCACGGCGGGAGCACGACGGTGATTCACGAGGTGGACGAGGTCCTCAAAGGGCTGCTCAGAAGCGGAGCGCTGGCCGGTTCCGGTATCGAGGTCGCCTTCGACGCGCCGAGCCGTGAGTGGGCCGCCCGCCGCAACGCGCCCGCCATCAACGCCTACTTGTACGACATCCGTGAGGACGTACGGCGCCGTGAGCGTGGCGCCATGGCCGTGCGGGACGAACGCGGCATCGTGCTGCGCCGCCGCCAGCCGCCCCGCTGGTTCCGGCTGTCGTATCTCGTGACGGCCTGGACCAAGCAGCCGCAGGACGAACACCGGCTGCTGTCCGCCGTGCTGGCGACACTGCTCCCCCACGAGATCCTGCCCCCGCACGCACTGCCCGGCGCGCTGGCCGCACTGGGGCTGTCCGTGCCGCTCTCGGTGGCGAACCTGCACACCGAGTCCCGGTCCCTCGCGGAGATCTGGTCCGCGCTCGGCGGCGAGCTGAAGCCGTCGCTGGACCTGGTGGTGACCGCGCCGTTCCCGTCGTTCCCGGAGTACGACGCCGGGCCGCCGGTCACGGAGGGCGCCGGCGTGCGCGTACGCGGGATGGACGGAACCCTGGAGGGCTCGCCCGAACGGCGGCACCGGGCACGGCACTTGGCGTCCACGACCGCGGCCGACACGGCCCCGGGCACGGATCTCCCGGCCGGGGACCACCCGGTCGCGGAGGATCGAAACGGAGAGAAGCGAGCGAAGTGACCCCGCACGTCCCGGCGTCGGCCGCCACCGGCACCTCGCCGTCCATTGACGGCACCTCGCCCGCCACTGCCTTCGAGGGATCTGCCGATGCGCTCCTGGTCCGGCTGTCCCGGCTCCGTGAGCGTGTCGCGTTCCTGGTCGAGCACCGCAGCGCGACCGATCCCACCGCGGCCGATCCGCTGCGCGGCCTGTATCTGTCCGAGGACGCGGTACGGCATCTCCTGGAGCCGGCCGGTCAGGACCCCGCCCCCGAGAGCTGGGTCTCCGAGCGGGGCGACCGGCTGGATCTGCTGGCCGGGCGGCTCGGGCTGACCGAGCTGGACGTCCGGATCCTGCTCATCGCGCTGGCCCCGGACCTCGACCGCACCTTCGAGCCGCTGTACGGCTACCTCAACGACGACGTCAGCCGCCGCCGGGCCACCACCGGGCTCGCGCTCGACCTGTGCGGACTTCCCGCACACCGTGCCGAGGCACGGGACCGGTTCCATCCCTCGGCTCCGCTGGCCGCGCTGGGCCTCGTCGTGGTCGAGGAAGCCGAACGCCCGTTCCTGAGCAGGTCGTTGCGCGTACCCGACCGGCTGATCGCGCACCTTCTGGGCGACGAGACCCTGGACGCCGCGCTGACCGGCCATGTCCACCGGCTCCGGGCGCCGGTGCGGGGCGAACAGTACGACGAGGTCTTCCTGCGCAGGCTCGCCGACCGGCTGGCGGCCGCCCCGCTCACCGTCTATCTGCGCGAACACCGGGCGGGAGACGGTCTCGCCTGCGCCGCGAGCGCACTGCGCGACGCATCGGGGCAGGAGGCGCTCCACTTCGCTCCGGACCAGACCGCCGGGCAGGAGCCGATCGCCGACCTGCTCCGCGAGGCCCGGCTGCGTGACTGCGCGATCGTCGTGTCGCCGCTGCCGGAGGATCCCGCCCCGTTGATGCGGGCGCTGGCGGTGGACGACGTGTCCGTGCTGTTCACCGATCCGCGTCCGTACGATCCGCACTGGTGCGACCATCGCGATCCGCTCGTCCTGGACGCGCCCCGGCTGCGCTCCGGAGCGGTGGACGCGTGGGCGGTGGCGCTCGGCACCGGGGCCGACACCGGGGTTTCCGCCCGTGTCGCACCCGTACCGGAGCCCGCCCCCGGTTTCGACCTCGCCCCGGTGGTCGCGCCGTACCGGCTCGGTGGCGACCGGATTCTGCGCGCCGCCCGTGCCGCTCAGCGCCTCGCCGCGTTCGACGGTACCGCGCTGACCCCCGCTCATCTGCGGCTGGCCGCCCGGCAGCAGTCCGCCTCCGGGCTGGAGCGGCACGCCCGCCGGATCCGTCCGGACGTCGGCTGGGAGGATCTCGTCCTGCCCGACAAACCGCTGGTGCAACTGCATGAACTGGCGTTGCGCGCCCGCCACCGTGACCAGGTGCTCGGCGACTGGCGGCTGAGCGCGGGCGGCGGGCGCGGCCGGGGCGTCCTCGGCCTCTTCGCGGGTGATTCGGGCACCGGCAAAACCCTGTCCGCGGAGGTCGTCGCCGCCGAACTCGGCCTCGATCTCTACGTCGTACAGCTCTCCTCGATCGTCGACAAGTACGTCGGCGAGACGGAGAAGAACCTGGAGCGCATCTTCACGGAGGCGGACCGCACCGACGCCGTGCTCCTCTTCGACGAGGCGGACTCCGTGTTCGGCAAGCGGTCCGAGGTCAAGGACTCGCACGACAGGTACGCAAACATGGAGAGCTCCTATCTGCTCCAGCGGCTGGAGTCCTTCGACGGCATCGCGCTGCTCACGACCAATCTGCGCGCCAACATCGACGAGGCGTTCACCCGCCGTCTCGACCTCGTGATCGACTTCCCGTTCCCGGACGCCGCCCAGCGGCTGGCCCTGTGGCAGCACGCCCTGACCCATGTGCCGTGCGCCGCGGACACCGATCCGAGGGCCGTCGCCCGTGACTTCGAGCTGGCCGGTGGTTCGATCCGCAGCGCCGTGGTCACGGCCGCCTACGGCGCCGCCGGCCGCGGTGCGCCGGTCGACACGGCCGACCTCCTGGACGGCGCGCGCCGCGAGTACCGCAAGGCGGGCCGGCTGGTGCCCGGCGAGGGCACCTGGTAACTCCTCGCCCGGCTGTTCGCGCAGACGACCCTGCCCGTCCGACGCCTGTCGGACGGGCAGGGTCGCTTCACACGGTGAACTTGACGGCCTCGAGCCAGAGCAGGTTGCTCAGGGTCCCGCCGAAGATGTAGTTGTCCCCGCCGGGCTCGTCGCAGCCCAGGCCGTGCCAGCCCTCGTTGTGGACGTGCGCGGTCTGGCAGACGACGCTCTTGCTCTGGCCGACGTTCATGGCGAAGCCCAGCATGTAGGGGTCGTCCTTCTTGGTGCTGCCGATGTAGAGGTCGGCGCCGTCGACCACGCCCTTCCACGGCCCGTTGTAGTGCCCCTTGCCGTCGGTCGACTGGGGGTAGTAGACGAAGGCGGTGGCCGCGGTGCCGTCGGTGTCGGACGTGGCGAGGTTGAGCGACTTGATCGGCAGGTTCTGTCCCACCGTGCCGGCCATGGCGCCGTCGCACACCGGTTTGGTCCAGCCCTTGTCCGTCAGATAGGCCCGGTAGCAGATGTGCCGTCCGGGGTCCTGTGCGGCCAGTCGCGCAACGGCTGTCGCCGCCGTGTCCTCCTGCGGCTTGGCCGACTCCTTCGGCTTGGCCTCCGACGAGGCTCCGCCGCCTCCGGCACCGCTCGTGTTCTGTGACTCGGTCGCCGCGGGCGCGGCCGGGGCCTCGGCACCGGGCGAGGGAGGCGTGGGCTGCGCGACGGAGGCCGAGGGGCTGGGCGGCAGCGTGCTGATGCCGGCTTCCTGGAGCTTCTCCGTGGCCGACGTGCGCACTTGGGGCTTGTACGCGATCCACAACATCACGAACGTGATCGCGAGCGCCATGAACACACCCAGGAACGTGGCAAGCCAACGCGGCAGGAACCCGCGCTGCACATACGTACCCTCCACCGGCTGCGGCCCCGTACCCGAACGCTGAATCGCCAGCGTGTACGGCCGCTGCTCCTTCGACCCGAACCAGATGATCTGCCGAGGCTTCAACGTCGCCTTCACGAACACCGCACGACCCGGCTCGATCTGAACATTGCTGGGATGGATGTCATACGACAGGTGATCGCCGTTGTCACTCCCACTGACCGACGCCGTCAGCTTCGTATTACCCAGATTGTCCACCGCAAGCTTCGGCCGCCCACGAAAACGCCCCTTCACCGTCGGCGGCACCAACTCCGCCCGCACCACAGTGAACGGCGTGATCGTCAGATTCCCCTCGGGAACCGTCGTGGCCTCCGGATGCTCCGTCGGCGTGATCCGCACCGCAAACGGATTCGGACCCGCCACCGCATCCGGACTCCGCGGCGGCGAAAACGTCAACTCCACCGTCCCCGTCGTCCCGGGATACAGCCGCAGCGTCAGCGGCTCCACGGTCGTCCACGGCGCCACATCCCCCACCGGCTCGAACCGGTACTCATCCACCACATCACCGGTATTACGCAACCGCAGCCGCACCTTGGTGCTGCCACCGGGATCCACAGTGCTGGAGGCAGGCTCCAGCGAAGTCCAAAGGCTCACCCGTCGACGCTATGGCCGGGGTGCCGCTCCCGTCAGCAAGCGACGGGGCATGACGGCTGCCCAAAGAGCTGCGTCGCACTGCCCTTTGTGGGTCAGGACGGGTGGACGATGTCCCACTCCTGGTCGTCGGTGTTGCTGCAGTAGTAGATCGTCAGCGGGGTGTCGTTGCCACCGGTGCTGAAGCCTGCGACGTCCAGGCACAGGTGATTGCTGGAGTAGTTGCGGATCCAGTAGTGGCCGTCGTCCTGCTTGTCGAGCCACCACAGCTGGTTGTCGGCAGTAGTGCCGTCACACTGGAACTCGAACACCCCGGTCTGCGCGGGCTTGGCACCGTAGTCGGGCAGGTCCATGCACAACTGGTCCTTGACGTTGCGGATCTGGAAGAGGTCCGACTTCTCCGGACCGCCGCCCTTCACGCGCACTTCGAGGTTCCAGCGCTGGTTGTCACGGGTTGTGCCGTCGCAGGTGAACTCCCTGACCGGGCCGTTCACCGAACCCTTGTCGTAGCCCGGGATGTCGGCGCACTTCTTGGTCGTGGGGTTCCTGAGCACGATGTTGGTCGCGGGCAGCGGCCCGGTCGGCGTCTTCTTCGTCGCCTTGGGACTGGCCACCGCTGCGCCGCCACCGCCCCCACCGTTCTCGGGCGACTGCTGCGCCTGGGACGGAGCCGGCACCTCCGCCGGCGCCGAGGTCGGCGCCGCCGACAACGACGGGGTCGGTGCCGGGAGCGTGCTGATGCCGGCTTCCTGGAGCTTCTCCGTGGCCGACGTGCGCACTTGGGGCTTGTACGCGACCCACAACATCACGAACGTGATCGCGAGCGCCATGAACACACCCAGGAACGTGGCAAGCCAACGCGGCAGGAACCCGCGCTGCACATACGTACCCTCCACCGGCTGCGGCCCCGTACCCGAACGCTGAATCGCCAGCGTGTACGGCCGCTGCTCCTTCGACCCGAACCAGATGATCTGCCGAGGCTTCAACGTCGCCTTCACGAACACCGCACGACCCGGCTCGATCTGAACATTGCTGGGATGGATGTCATACGACAGGTGATCGCCGTTGTCACTCCCACTGACCGACGCCGTCAGCTTCGTATTACCCAGATTGTCCACCGCAAGCTTCGGCCGCCCACGAAAACGCCGCTTGACCGTCGGGGGCACCAACTCCGCCCGCACCTCAGTGAACGGCGTGATCGTCAGATTCCCCTCGGGAACCGTCGTGGCCTCCGGATGCTCCGTCGGCGTGATCCGCACCGCAAACGGATTCGGACCCGCCACCGCATCCGGACTCCGCGGCGGCGAAAACGTCAACTCCACCGTCCCCGTCGTCCCGGGATACAGCCGCAGCGTCAGCGGCTCCACGGTCGTCCACGGCGCCACATCCCCCACCGGCTCGAACCGGTACTCATCCACCACATCACCGGTATTACGCAACCGCAGCCGCACCTTGGTGCTGCCACCGGGATCCACAGTGCTGGAGGCAGGCTCCAGCGAAGTCCAAAGGCTCACCCGTCGACGCTATGGGGACGACCGGCTCCGGTCAGGAGCCCAGAGGGCAGGAACGCTGCCCGAAGGTCTCCGGTCACGGCACCCGGGCGAAGCGCCAGATGTCATGCGGACCCACTCCCTGGCCCATTCGGGCAAGGGGTCTGCTCCCGAACAGGTCCCCGGTGACCTTGTGGGCCGGGCGGAGGACGCTCGCATCATTCTTCTGGTGAGTTGTGTGACCGTGCGCTCGGCGGACCACACGCGGACGGCCGAGGAGGCAGACGGTGCAGGAACGCCAGACAGACCAGCAGCAGGCCCGAAAAGGTGGGCCTGCCGATCGGGCGGCTGCACGACGGACGGACGGGGCCGCGGGCGTGGGCCCGGGACCCGCCCTGCTGCCCGGCGGCGGATTCTCCCCATCGGCCGTGACCGCGCTCCAGCGCACCGCGGGCAACGCGGCGGTCGCCGGACTGCTGGCCCGGGAGGCTCACGAACACGGCCCGGCGTGCGGGCACTCCGCACCGGTGCAGCGATCGGCGGTCCATGACGTCCTGCGCAGCGCGGGAAGCCCGCTCGAGACCGGGGTCCGCACAGAGATGGAAGCCCGTCTCGGCGCCGACTTCTCCGACGTACGCCTGCACACGGACGCCGTGGCGCAGCGTTCCGCGTCCGATATCGGTGCCCATGCCTACACCTCCGGCAGCCATGTGGTCATCGGCCCGGGAGGCGCCGACAAGCACACGCTCGCCCATGAACTCACGCATGTGGTCCAGCAGCGGCAGGGCCCGGTGGCGGGCACGGACACCGGCAACGGGCTGCACATGTCCGACCCCGGGGACAGCTTCGAGCAGGCGGCCGAGGCCAATGCGAAACGCGTCATGTCCGGGCCGGTCCCCCTGGAAAACCGGCCGGTGTCCGCCGGTGCGGTCGAGGCGGCTCCGGTGCAGCGCGCCGCGCTGCCGATCCAGCGGGCCCGCATGTCCAGCGGGAAGATCGCGTTCACCAATGTGGCCAACAAGTACCCGCAGTACTTCGGCAAGGCCCAGCGCGTTCTTCAGTTGCTGTCGGAGCACAAGCTCATCCAGGACTATCTCCGCGGCCGCCCGTGCGACATCGTCCTGGAGAAGCGGATCGCGGACACTCCGGCCGAGGTCAAGGACAACGGGGACGAGGGCGTAAAGGTCATTCTCGCCGCGTACTACTTCGAGAACTATGACATCGGTTACATCGTCGGAATGCTCTCCCACGAGTTCGGAATACATCCTCTCGCGGAGGCGAAGCCTCAACTCCTCGACGAAGAGCAGCATTTGAAGGGGATGCCCTTCCCCGTGCCGGGTCTCGAGGAGCACCCCAAGTTCATGAACTCGGCCGAGGCGAAGCAGGCCGACCACGTGCTCGGCGTGATCCCGCAGGGCCCCCGCTACGGGGTCTACAAGGCGGTCAGCAAGGAAATGGCGGAACGTCTCCTGCAGGACGTGAAGGACCAGGTGGAGGGCGCGAAGCAACAGGACGTGACCGACCTTCTCGACTGCTTCCTCATGGATGTCGCCTCCATCGCGGCGACGAATGACAACCGGCTCCTCGGTGCGCCCACGAAGACCGGATCGGAGACGGTCCGCAATGACATCGCGCAGGTCTACAACCGCTACCGGTCCATGCTGTCGGCCGACTTTCCCGAAGACTCGCCCATCAGGCCACTCTTCCCTCCGGAGAAAACACCGGAGGCCGTCAAGCAGGACTTCCTGACGCTCGCCGCGAGAATCGCGAAGGGCGCCGCGTGGGCGTGGAGCATCAGCAACTAGTACGGCAGAGCGCAAGCAGTACGGCAGAGCCCAAGCAGTACGACAGAGCACAAGCAGTACGACAGAGGTGTGCGGCGCCGGTCCTCGCGGTGCCAGCGCCCCTCCGCCCCCGCAATTCCCCCTCCTGGGTTGCCCCTGGGGGCAACACGACTGCCCCCGGCCCGGCACCGCAGGACGTTTCGGGGGGCGCGCTTCGCGCGTGAGGGTGAGTGACGTCCCATCTCGTACCCCGAGGAGAGCAGAGCATGCCGTCCTACCTGTCGCCGGGCGTCTACGTCGAGGAGGTGGCCAGCGGCTCGCGTCCGATCGAGGGCGTGGGCACCTCGGTGGCGGCCTTCGTCGGGCTCGCCCCGACCGGCCCCCTGAACGAGCCGACACTGGTGACCAACTGGACGCAGTACGTGGCGGCCTTCGGTGAGTTCACCGACGGGTACTACCTCGCGCACTCCGTCTACGGCTTCTTCAACAACGGTGGCAGCGCCGCCTATGTCGTCCGGGTCGGCGGAACGCCCGGCGGCGCCTCGGGCGACTCCGCGGCCCCCGCCGCGGTGACCGGCTCCGGCGCGCAGGCCGCGCTGCCGCCGGGCGAGCCCAAGCAGCTCGGCACGTTCTCGGTGAGCGCCGTCGCGGGCGGCTCGCTGAGCGTCGAGGTCGCCGACCCCGAGGGCGAGGGCCCGGCCGAGCGGTTCAAGCTGATCGTCAAGGACGGCGACAAGGTCGCCGAGACCTTCGACGTGACCGCCAAGAAGGGCGGTCGCAACTACGTGGTCACCCAGGTGAAGGAGCGTTCCAAGCTCATCGCCGTGCAGGAGGCCGCGCCCGCCGCCCAGCTGGCCCGCCCCGACAACCAGACGGTGGCGCTCGCCGCCCCGTCCGCCTCCGCCCCCGCCGTCCCGGCCACAACGGACAACGGCCACCCCGGCCCCGCCCAGTACCTCGGCGACTCCGCCGACCGCACCGGCTTCGGCGGCCTGGAGGCCGTGGACGAGGTCTCGATGGTCGCCGTCCCCGACCTGATGGCCGCCTACCAGCGCGGCGCCATCGACCTGGAGGCCGTCAAGGCCGTCCAGCTCGGCCTGATCGCGCACTGCGAGCTGATGGGCGACCGGGTCGCGGTCATCGACCCGCCGCCGGGTCTCAACGCCCGCCAGATCCGGGTGTGGCGCCAGGAGACGGCCGGCTACGACTCCAAGTACGCCGCCCTCTACTACCCCTGGGTCAAGGCCTTCGACCCGGCCAGCGGCCAGTCCCGGCTGATCCCGCCGAGCGGCCACGTCGCCGGCATCTGGGCCCGCAACGACTCCGAGCGCGGTGTGCACAAGGCGCCCGCCAACGAGGTCGTACGAGGAGCGGTGGACCTGGAGCTCCAGATCACCCGTGGCGAGCAGGACCTGCTCAATCCCATCGGCGTCAACTGCATCCGCGCCTTCCCTGGCCGCGGCATCCGCGTCTGGGGTGCCCGCACCATGTCCTCAGACCCGGCATGGCGATACCTCAACATCCGCCGGTACTTCAACTACCTGGAGGAGTCGATCCTGATCGGCACCCAGTGGGTGGTGTTCGAGCCGAACGACCACGCCCTGTGGGCCCGGATCCGGCGCAATGTCTCCGCCTTCCTGGTCAACGAGTGGCGCAACGGCGCCCTCTTCGGCTCGCGGCCGGAGGAGGCGTACTACGTGAAGTGTGACGAGGAGACCAACCCGCCGGAATCGGTCGACCTCGGCCGCGTCATCTGCGAGATCGGCATCGCGCCGGTCAAGCCCGCCGAGTTCGTGATCTTCCGGCTGGCCCAGTTCTCCAGCGGCAGCGGCGAGTTGGAGGAGTAGTACCGCCCTCTCGGCCATCGGCCACCAGCTCCGCCCCGTACGCCCAAGAAACCTAGAAGGACAGAGAACAGATGAGTCTCCAGCCGGGTGACGCCCTTACTTCACACAATTTCGGCCTCCAGATCGACGGTGTGATGGTCGAGTACCTCGCGGAGGTCAGCGGCCTCAGCATCGAGCAGGACGTCATCGAGTACCAGCAGGTCTCCTCTCAGGGCATCCCCGTCACGAAGAAGCTGCCGGGCGTGAAGAAGGCCGGCACCTGCACGGTCGTCCGCGGTATGACGCAGTCGGCGGCCTTCAACCAGTGGATCACCGAGTCCGTCGCCGGTCAGATGAGCACCGCTCGCAAGAACGCCACCATCATGGTGATGGACTACATGAACAACCCGGTCAAGCGGTACAACATGCGCAATGCCTGGTGCAGCAAGATCGACACCAGCACCGTGAAGGCCGGCGAGGCCTCCGCGCTCACCGAGACCGTGACGATCACCTTCGAAGAACTGGTCATCGAGTAATGCGCCGTACGGCTCCCAGGGCGGCGGCTGCGGCCGTCGCCGAACCGGAGCCGGAGCAGACCGCTGCTCCAGGCGCTGCTCGGCTGGCCCCAGTGGGTGGCGATCGTGATCGCGGGGTTCTTCGTACTGGCGTACATCACGC
>NZ_JBEYFS010000011.1:85413-97552 GCF_040634475.1 Streptomyces sp. NPDC007095 | reverse complement strand
TGGAGTCTGCGCCCGAGCCCGCCGTGGAGTCTGCGCCCGAGCCCGCCGTGGAGTCCGCGCCCGAGCCCGCCGCGCCCGAATCCGTCGCCCCCGTCAAGAAGCCCCTCCGCCGGGGGCGCATCGCCGCCGTCGCCGGTTCCGTGCTCCTCGTCGCGGCCGTCGTCGGCGGTGCCGGCTACACCGTCGTGACCGTCCAGGACGCCGACCGGGACCCCGGCGCGCCGTCCTGGACCTTCCCGCACGCCGCCCACGACGACGCCAAGTCGGCGAAGGCCCCCGCGGGACTCGCCGCGATGCTCGTGCCGTACGGCACCGAGGGCTGGAGCCGGGGCCCGGACATCGGGGAGTTCGGCTCCGACGCCTCGCTCAGCGGGCCCGAGGCCACCGCTCTGCGCAAGGAGGCGCTGCGGGATCTGCCGCGTTCCCAGCGGCGGGAGCTGGAGAAGCGGATCGACAAGCAGCACACCAAGGGCATCGCGATGCGCAGCTACCTCAGCACCTCCAACGGGTACGCCTCCACGCTGTACGCCGACAGCGCCTTCACCATGAGCGTCGAGCTGGCCCAGATCGAGGACAAGGCGGCGGTGAAGGGCATGTCGACGTTCCAGAACGAGTTTCTCGACGCCCTCAAGATCTTCCGCAAGGGTCCGGAGATCAAGGGCCACAAGAACGCGAAGTGCTTCCTGCCGCCCAAGGACAAGGACGAGAAGCTCGACATGATGGTCTGCTCCGGCTACCAGGGCGACGTGCTGGTCAGCGCGACCGCCTACGGGGCCAAGCCGTTGGACACCAAGGGTGTCGCGATGCTGCTGCGCGAGCAGCTCGACCGCATCGCCGAGCCGGGGGAGGCGGTATGACCGAGCAGACGGGCTCCGTCGAGGACGCGGCGGCGACGCCCGTCGAGGGCGGGACCACGGCGCCGGTCGAGGCGCAGGCCGCGCTGTCATCCGCGCCCGAGGCGCCGGCCGCGGTCGTCGACCCGGAGGTGCCGTCCACGGCCGTCGGGGCCGAGGTGCCCCCGGCCCGGGTGCGCAAGGACCGTCGGGTGCTGCGGGCCGTGCTGCGCTGGACCGCCGCCACCGTGGTCTTCGCGGCGGTCGGCACGTCGGTCGCGTACGGCATCACCCGCATGGACCGTACCGACGTACCCGGTCTGGCGACGGAGTCGGACGGGCGCTGGGACTACCCGACCATCACCCGGCCGCCGCTGCCCTCCGGCAGCCCGCGCCCGCTCGCCGAGTCGAACAAGACCGGCACCCACTACGCCGACCTGCGCAGGCTCGTGCTGCCCGCCCCGAAGGGCGCACACGTCGACACGGCGCTGCGCGGGACGGACGGCTGGCTGGCGACGAAGACGTTCCTGGCGGAGTACGCCACGCGGGACGACCGGGAGACGGTCGGGCAGCAGCTGACCGACAACGGTCTGCGGCACATCGCGGCCCGCGGCTGGACGACGCCGGACGGCACGCACACCCGGATCTACCTGTTGCAGTTCGACTCGGCCGTCGTCGCGGACGAGGTGAACTCGCCCGGGCTGACCAGCTACAACATGCCGAACTACGCGGTGCGCGGCGCCGAGCGGACGATGGCCGACGACCGGTTCCCGGACCGCGCCGCGGTCGACGACGTGGTCCGTCACGCGTACGACGAGATCAAGCCGTACGGCGCCGAGCAGGTCCGCCAGGCGTACCTCTCGGCCGGGGACACCCTCGCCCTGATCGTGCAGTCCCGCAAGGGCGCCGCGAAGGCGGTCCCGTTCCAGCAGACGGTGGTCCTCCAGAGCCAGCTGCTCGGCTGACCACGCCTGGGCGTAACTCGCGGAGAACCGTCCAGGAGTACCTCGCAGAGAGCCCCGAGCCCCGGCCCACTAAGCTGGGGCTCGGCTCTTGTACCGCCCACCCCGCTCATCCGAGGAGCACCCCGTGGAGATCTTCTTCGAAACCCTGCTGGTCCTGGTCTGCGTCGGCGTGATCGCCTTCGCCGGGCTGACCGTGAAGAAGCTGTACCAGGGCCAGCGCTGACCCCCATCGAGGAACTGCCGAGCTCATGATCGAGATCCCGTCCGACCTGCACAAGGACCTGCTTCCCCTTGCCTTCCTGCTCGGCGACTGGGCCGGTGCGGGCGTTCACGACTTCCCCGGCTCCGAGAAGTGCAACTTCGGGCAGGAGGTCACCTTCACCCAAGACGGACGGGACTTCCTGGAGTACCACTCGCGCACCTGGGTGCTCGACGCCGACGGGAACAAGGTCCGGCCGCTGGAGACCGAGTCGGGCTTCTGGCGCATCGACGGCAACCGCAAGGTCGAGGTCGTCATGATCCGCGACGACGGCGTCGTCGAGATCTGGTACGGCGACCTGGCCGCCAAGCAGCCGCAGATCGACCTGGTCACCGACGCTGTGGCGCGCACCGCCGCGGCCGCCCCGTACAGCGGCGGCAAGCGCCTCTACGGCTATGTGAAGAGCGACCTCATGTGGGTCGGTGAGAAGCAGACCCCCGAGGTCGAGCTGCGCCCCTACATGTCCGCGCACCTGAAGAAGGTCGTCACTCCGGAGGACGTCGAGCGCTGGGCCAAGGCCCTCCCCGACGACATGCCGGACGACGGAATCGCGTTCTTCAAGTAGTCCGGAAGTGGTCGGGCCGGTTCAGCGGCTCTCCTCAGGTCGGCAAATCCCGGAATGGTCCTAGACTTCCTGTGTGGTGAGCACCGACTGGAAGAGCGACCTGAGGCAGCGCGGCTACCGGCTGACGCCGCAGCGCCAGCTTGTCCTCGAAGCCGTGGACACCCTGGAGCACGCGACCCCCGACGACATCCTCATCGAGGTGAGGAAAACGGCGTCGGGGGTCAACATTTCCACCGTCTACCGGACCCTGGAGCTCCTGGAGGAGCTCGGTCTGGTCAGCCACGCGCACCTCGGGCACGGCGCGCCGACCTACCATCTCGCCGACCGGCATCACCACATCCATCTGGTCTGCCGGGACTGCACGAACGTCATCGAGGCCGATGTCTCGGTCGCCGCCGAGTTCACCGCGAAGCTCCGGGACACGTTCGGCTTCGAGACGGACATGAAGCACTTCGCGATCTTCGGCCGGTGCAAGGACTGTTCTCTCAAGAGTTCAACTACCAAGTCGTAGGCTGGGTATATGAAGAGCCCCCTCCTGTCCCTGCCCGGCGCCGTCCCCGCCGAAGGCGTGGATGAACAGGTCGCAGCCCATTACGGTGACCTGTTCCGCGAGCAGCGCGCCCTCGCCGACGGCACCGGCTTCGTGGACCTCTCGCACCGCGGTGTCGTCGCCGTCACCGGTGAGGACCGGCTGAGCTGGCTGCACCTGCTGCTCACCCAGCACGTCATGGACCTCCCGGCGGGCCGCGCCACCGAGGCGCTGATCCTCTCCGCGCACGGCCACATCGAGCACGCGCTGTACCTCGTCGACGACGGCACCACCACCTGGGCCCACGTGGAACCCGGCACCCAGGACGCGCTGCTGGCGTACCTGGAGTCGATGAAGTTCTTCTACCGCGTCGAGACCGCCGACCGCACGGACGACTTCGCGGTCGTGCACCTGCCGGCCGGTTCGATCGCCGAGGTCCCCGAGGGCGTGGTCGTACGCGAGACGCCGTACGGGCGTGATCTCTTCCTGCCGCGTACGGACCTGGAGTCCTACGCCGAGAAGGCCGGTCCGCCGGCCGGGCTGCTGGCCTACGAGGCGCTGCGCGTCGAACACCACCGTCCGCGGCTCGGTTTCGAGACCGACCACCGCACGATCCCGCACGAGCTGGGCTGGATCGGCACCGCGGTGCACCTCCAGAAGGGCTGCTACCGGGGCCAGGAGACCGTCGCCCGCGTACAGAACCTGGGCAAACCCCCGCGCCGGCTCGTCTTCCTGCACCTGGACGGCAGCGAGGTCCATCTGCCGCCGCACGGCGCCGAACTGCGCCTCGCGGACGACGGCCCCGACGGCCGGAAGATCGGCTTCATCACCACCTCCGTACGCCACCACGAGCTCGGCCCGATCGCGCTCGGCCTGGTGAAGCGGAACGTGCCGCTGGACGCGCGGCTGCTGGCGGACACGACGGCGGCGGCGCAGGAGGTCGTGGTCGAGCCGTAGGGCCTCCGACCGGTCACATCTCCAGGAGCACGGTGAACGGGCCGTCGTTCGTCAGCGAGACGCGCATCTGCGCGCCGAACCGGCCCGTCGCCACCGTGGCGCCCAGCGCGCGGAGCTGGGCCACGACCTCGTCGACGAGGGGTTCGGCGACATCGCCGGGGGCGGCCGCGTTCCAGGTGGGGCGGCGGCCCTTGCGGGCGTCGCCGTACAGGGTGAACTGGCTGATGACGAGCAGCGGCGCGTCGATGTCGGAGCACGACTTCTCGTCCGCCAGCATCCGGATGGACCAGAGTTTGCGGGCGAGTTGGGCCGCCTTCTCCTTGGTGTCGTCGTGCGTGACACCGACGAGGACGCACAGCCCTTCGCCGTCGATCGCTCCGACCGTCTCCGGACCGTGTTCCCCGTTCACGACGACGCTCGCGCCGTCCACCCTCTGCACCACCGCACGCATGGGAACCATCATGCCGTGCGGGGAGGAGCCCTCCTTCACGGGGCTGAATGCCTTCGCGCGTGATCCCCTGACCTCTTTCGAGGGGTCCTTTGGGGGTTTCTTTTTGCTCCTTACCCCCCCATCTGGGGCCGATCGGGGGCACTCGGTCACATAGCGGCCACTTGGGGTGGCACGATGCGTGTGTTGCGGTGCAACCGTGGGGTGGACCGCGCCGGTCGAGGGGACGGTAGAGGCACATGAGCACACCGAGTACCGGGCAGCAGCCGCCCGGGGCTGTGTCGTTGACCCGTACGAGTCCGCGGGCGGGGGGCGGTCGTACGGGGGTTCATCGTCCTCCCGTGCAGCGCACCGACAGTCCGCTGCCCCCGGACCCGCCCGCGCCCGAACTGCCCCTGCTGCGGCTGCCCGAACTGCGGACCCTGCGGCGCGACGCGCAGCGCGACGAGGCCGACCTCAGCTATGTACGGCGGCTGCTCCAGGGGCGGATCGACATCCTGCGGGCTGAGCTGGCGCGCCGCGGGGGACTGCGGGCGCCCTCCGCGCCGTCGGGATCGCCGCTGGTCTCGGGCTTGGGAACGAGTCCGGGGCTGCGCCCGGCCGGGGGGAGGGGAGCGGGTTCCGGCTCCGGTTTCCGTGAGGCGTCGGTCGTCGACCGGCTCCCCGAGATCCTTAGGGACGCGCCGGCCCGGCACCGTTCGTCGGCCCGCCATGTGACAGTGGGCACACCGTACGGCGAGGAGTACCGGCGGCTGGCCGCGGACATGCTCGCCGAGGTGGAGCTGTCGGACCTGGAAGCACGTACGGACGACGAGCTCGGCGCGGGGATGGGACGGCTCGTGCGCTACGAGCAGCAGGTCTCCCGGCGGCGCCAGCGCCTGCAGCGGACCGCCGACGATTGCAGTGCCGAGATCGCCCGCAGGTACCGTGATGGGGAAGCACAAGTAGACGACCTGCTCATGTGACGCGGTGGCCCCCGGCGATCCCGGGGGCACGTGCGACGGCTGCGGCGGCGCCGGCGGTCCGGGACATCCGGGGCCGGGCCCCATGGCTCCGCCCGGTTCCGCGGTCGTGGCGGCCGCGCCCGGGAACGGCCCGGGCCGCGGTCGTGGGGCTCGGCCGGGGATACGCCGTCGGGGGACCTCCCGTACGGCGCCGCGGTTCGATCACCGGGCGGGTCCCTGTCATGGAAGGCCACCGCCGATGTCCGCCGCCGCTCCTGCCGTCCCCGCAGACCCCTTCATACCGCCTGTTCTCGCCGAGGTCGTCCGTTCGGGATTCGTCGAGGGGCGTCATCGGGGCAGCCTGGTGCTGCTGGGCGCGGACGGGTCGGTCGAGCTGGCGCTGGGCGAGGTGACCGCGCCGGTCTTCCCGCGCTCGTCGAACAAGCCGATGCAGGCGGCGGGTGTGCTGCGGGCGGGGCTGGACCTGGCCGGCGAACGGCTGGCTCTCGCCGCCGCCAGCCACTCCGGGGAGGCCTTCCACCGCGATCTCGTCCAGAAGATGCTGGCCGAGCACGGGCTGGACGCCGGGCAGTTGCAGTGCCCGCCGGATCTGCCGCTGGACCCGGCGGAGGCGGAGACGTATCTCGCCGGAGGCGCGGTCCGTGACCGGGTCACCATGAACTGCTCCGGCAAGCACGCGGCGATGCTCGCGGTGTGCGCGCTGCGAGGCTGGCCCCTGGACTCCTACCTGGACCCCGGGCATCCACTCCAGCAGCTCATCCACACGGTGGTCGAGGAGGCGGCGGGGGAGCCGGTGGCGGCGGTCGGTACGGACGGCTGCGGTGCGCCGCTGATGGCGATCAGCCTCACAGGCCTTGCCCGTGCCTTCCGTTCCTTCGTCCTCGCCGTCCCCGGCTCCGCCGAACGTCGTGTCGCCGACGCCATGCGTGCCCACCCCGAGTACGTCGCCGGGACGCGCCGTCCCGACACCTGGCTCATGCGCGAGATACCCGGTGCCCTCTCCAAGATGGGCGCGGAGGCCGTCCAGGCGGTGGCCCTCCCCGACGGCAGGGCCCTCGCCTTCAAGATCGACGACGGCGCCACCCGAGCACTCGGCCCCGTCCTCGCCCGCGCCCTGTCCCTCCTGGGCACGCAATCCCCGATCCTCTCCAGAATCGGCCACGCTCCCCTGACGGGCGGAGGCGTTGAGGTGGGCGAGATCCGAGCGGTGTTCTAGGCCCGGCCCCCGAACGTTCCTCGCCCCCGCCGCCCCTACCCGTCCCATCCCCGGGGGCTCCGCCCCCAGACCCCCCGGGGGCTCCGCCCTCAGACCCCCCGGGGGCTCCGCCCTCAGACCCCCCGGGGTGCGTTCTTCGGCTGCGGGTGGGTGGGGGACTGGGCGCGCGGTTCCCCGCGTTCCTGAAGGGGTGCCGGCGCGTATCTTTCAGCCTGTCCGGCGTTTGAGGACGAGGCCGTTCAGGCCGATCGGAGGTTGGGGGGCGGAGCCCCCGAGTGGAGATGATGGGGGTCCCCCTGGTCGAGCGAAGCCGAGAGCTTGTGGGAGGGCAGGGGCGGCCGGGGTGAAAACGGTGCGACGAGGACGTGCTCGGCGCCCTAGCGTGAACCCATGAGCCGTCGCGAAGAAATCGACGTACGAACGATCACAGAGACCGAGATCCCGGCCTGGATCCGCGCGCTGAACACGGGGTTCCTGCGCTCCCCGGCCGTATCGGACCAGGAGATCACCAACCGCGGTTCGATCATCCTCCCGCAGCGAACCCTCGGCGCATTCGACACAGACCTCCCCCACTCTCGACTTCGTTCGAGCGGGGGGACATCCGTCGTAGCCACCTTCCGATCGTTCCCGCAGCAGCTCACCACCGTCGGCGGCACCCCCGTCCCCGCCGACGCCATCACCAACGTCTCCGTCACCCCCACCCACCGCCGCCGAGGCCTCCTCACCCGCATGATGGCCACCGACCTCACCGCGGCGAAGGACCGCGGCGACGTGGTCGCCACCCTCATCGCCGCGGAGTACCCGATCTACGGGCGGTACGGCTTCGGCCAGGCCACCACCGCCACCGAGTGGACCATCGACGTCTCCAGGTCGGGCCTGGACCCCCGCTGGTCGGGCCCGCCCGACGGCGCCCGGATCGACCTGGTGGACGGCGAGGACGTACGCAAGCTCGGCCCGGACCTGCACGACCGCCTCCGTCGCACCCAGCCGGGCACGGTCGACCGCGACGAGCGCTGGTGGCAGATCAACACCGGCGCACTGAGCCTGAGCGACGACTCGTGGAAGGAACCCTTCTACGCCGTGTACCGCTCGGCGACCGGCGAGGTCGAAGGCCTGGTCTCGTACGAGTCGGACGACAACTGGGGCGACGTCAAGCAACCGCTGAACACGGCGGAAGTGAACTGGCTGATCACGGTGACCCCGGCGGCCGAACGCGCCCTGTGGCAGTACCTCTGCTCGATCGACTGGATCGCCCACGTCAAGACCGGCTGGCGCGCCCCCGACGACCTGCTCCCGCACTTCCTCCCCGATCCGCGCGCCGCCCGCATCACGACCCAGGCGGACTGGCTGTGGGTGCGGATCCTGGACGTCGTACGGGCTCTGGAGGCGCGTACGTACGCGAGGTCCGGGACCTTGGTCCTGGATGTCACCGACGGGGACGGACTCTCCGCCGGGCGCTACCGCCTGGAGGCCGGGCCCGACGGGGCGACCTGCGCACCCACCACGACGACCGCCGATCTCACCCTGAACGTGGGTGAGTTGGCGGCCCTGTGGCTGGGCGACGAGTCGGCGGTGCGGCTCGCCGCGCTCGGGCGGGTGCGGGAAGAACGAGAGGGCGCCGCCGTCTTCGCCGACGCCCTGCTCCGCACGTCCAGGCGACCGTGGTGCCCGGACATCTTCTGATTCCGATTCCGAATGGTGTGGCCTGTACTGCCGGTGTGGTGGTGCGCGGTGTGCTGCGGGTGCTCCTTCCGGTTCCGTCGGTGCGTGGTGGTGCACTGCATCCGTAGCCGTGCGGTTGTTCGGTGGTGCGGTGGTGCGGTACGGACTGACCGAGCTCCCGGCTCCCCTCCGGAGGGGAGCCCGGTCAGCCGGACTGCCGGACGATGGCGTCCGATCAGCCGGACTGGGCGAGCAGCATCACGAGCAGGACGGCTCCGATGCCGCTGATGGTGGTGTTCTTGGCCCTGAGGCCGACGGACAGCGCGACGAACGCGATGATGCCCAGCGGCCCGTACTTCCACTGGATGAGTTGCTCGAATCCGATGGCGAGGGCGGCGACGGCGAGGGCGATGAGCGGCATGACGTTCCCTCCTTGGGGTCCTGGGGAGGACGACTGTGGCGGCCAACCCTCGGGAAGTGTGACCATGTTGTGCAAGTTGGCAACCAACTCACTGATAGTTATCTCCGCGTTGGGTCGACTCATAACCACCTATCCCGCAACTGCCCAAAGATGGCGCGAAGTTGTAGTGTTTGGTCGTGGAGCCGGAACACGCCTCCGTCAATGGACGGAACAGGTCACCACGGCCACAGAGGTCACACCGCGAGGTGGCCGACGAGCTGCGCAGCCGGATCAGGTCCGGCCGGCTGCGGCCGGGGCAGCGCATGCCCACGCAGGCCAAGCTGGCCGACGAGTTCGGTGTCGAACGCGGGGCGGTCCGGCAGGCGCTGCGCATCCTGCAGTCGGAACATCTGCTCGTCAATGTGTCCAAAGGGAGCCCGGCGACTGTCGCCGACACCCTGGAACGGGCTCTGACCGGCCCGGAAGCCTCGCCGCAGCCCACCACGGTGGCACTCGGCGGCCGGATCACGACCGCCTTCGAAGCCCCGCACGTGGAGATCGACGCGCTGTGCCTGACGTCGATATCGCTCACCCTTGCCATGGGCGAACCCCTCCGGCAAATTCACGCGGGCCGAATAAAACCGGCCAGGGTGGACGTCCGCGTGCTGCTTCCCAGCAGTGACATCGACCTCGCCTTTCCCGCGCCGGTGGACGCCTCGGCGGCCGGCCGGCTCCAGCGCAGCTGGCTGACCAACCGAAACGCCCAGGGCCAGGTGCTGCGCCACAACCTGCTCGCCCTGCGCGCCACGCACGGCATCGACGTCAACGTCACCTTCCGCGCGCTCCCCTTCACCCCGCCGGTGAAGTTGTACCTGCTCAACGGGGTCGAGGCACTCTTCGCGTACTACACGCTGACCAGGCGCGAGGAGGAAGTGGACCACGAGTACCTGGAGATGTACGACGTCCAGGGCACCCAGTCCATGCTGTTCCCCTTCGCGCAGGGGACCGGGCTGCGGGACACCACGTTCGTGGAGCAGTCCCACCTCTGGTTCAACGCGCTGTGGGAGACCATCAGCTCGAAGCTGCTGCTCTCGAGCTGACCGACTCTCCCCTGCACGTCACAGGGCGGGACCCGCGACCATCAGGGCGAGGACGACCGCGCCGATGGAGCTGCAGGTGGGGCTCTTCGCCTTGATGCCGACGGTGAGGAGCAGCAGGCCGATGACGCCTGTCGTGCCGTACTGCCACTGCACGAACTGGTCGAAGCCGACGACGAAGAGGGCGGAGAGAAGGGCGATGGCGGGCATGGGCGGTTCTCCTGCTTCTACTGTGGCGTGGTGGTTCCTCTGGGGTGTGCGATGGTGAGGCCGGGTGAGTCGGTGACGGACTCGGGTGGGGGAGGCAAAACTTCCGCCAACTTGGCCAAGTTGGTGACCAACTCTGATTAAGTTGTCCCCACTTGGCTAGTAGCCATAAACAACTTTCAAACAACTCCCCGTAGATGGGCGAGAGTTGTAGCGTTTGGTCGTGACCCAGGAGAACGTTGCAGTGAACGGCAGCAGAAGGCTCTCGCCCCAGGAGATCGCCGACGCCCTGCGGGATCGGATCCGGGCCGGTGAGCTCAAGGCGGGCGACCGTCTGCCAACTCAGGCCGAGTTGGCAGAGGAGTTCGGTGTCGAGCGGGGCACCGTTCGCCAGGCCCTGCGCGCGCTTCAGGACGACGGACTGCTGAGCAACGTCAGCAAGGGCAGCCCCCCGCGGATCGCGGAGCCGCCGGCCTCGGCCCGGAACGAGCCGCAGACGACGATGGTCGGACTGGCTCCCCGGCTGGCGGACGCGTTCTCCGCGCCGCACGTCCGGGTCGACGCCGCCTGCCTGACCGCCGAGACCCTGATGCTGGCGCTCGGCGAACCCGTCCGCCAGATCCACGAGGGCCGCATCCTCCCGGAGTCGATCGACGTCCGTATCCTGCTCCCGTCCCGGGACATCAACCTCGCCTTCCCGGTCCCCGTCGACGGCCGCGGTGACGACGACCCGGTCCATGAGCGCTGGCTCGCCCAGCGGAACGCCCAGGTCCACGTCCTCCAGCACAACCTGCGCGCCCTGCGTTCCTCGCACGGCATCGACGTACGCGTGGCGTTCCGGGCCCTGCCCTTCACCCCTCCCGTGAAGCTGTATCTGCTCAACGGCGTCGAGGCCTTGATCGCCTACTACATGGTCATGCGGCGCGAGGAGGAGGTGGCCGACGGAATGCTGGACATGTACGACGCCGTGGGCTCGGAGTCCCTCCTCTTCTCCTTCGAGAAGAGGACCGGTCAGCGGGACGCCGCGTTCGTGGAGCAATCCCAGAAGTGGTTCGACGCCCTCTGGGAAACCATCACCACGGACCTGACACTCTCCTAGTGACTTCTGATACGGCGCAGACCGAACCTGTGGCAGCAGAGACCGATAACTTGCGGGAAGTGATCGAACGCGCTCGCTTTGTGCTCTTCGACTTCGACGGGCCGATCTGTCGGCTGTTCGCGGGGCACTCCGCGGAGGACGTGGCGAAGGACCTGGTGGAGTGGCTGGAGCGACAGGGGCTGCGGGGACTGCTCACCGTGGAGGAACAGGTTCACCCGGATCCGATGGTCGTCCTCTACGCCGTCCACCGCCGCCATCCGCACAGCGATCTGGTGAGCGAGCTGGAGGAACGCCTCACCCAGCAGGAACTCAAGGCGGTGCCGTCCGCCTGGCCCACCGCGTACGCGGACCCGCTGATCCGGACCTGGAGCGCGGTCGGTGCACGGCTGGCCATCGCGACCAACAACTCGGCCCGCACGGCCACGGGTTACCTCGCGAGCCGGGATCTCACAGGCTGCTTCGCCCCCAACATCTACGGCCGGGGCCAGGACCTGCACCACCTCAAACCGGACCCGCACTGCCTCAACCGCGCCCTGAACGCCCTGGGCGCCGCCCCCGCCGCCGCCCTGATGATCGGCGACGCCCCCTCGGACTACGAGGCCGCCCGCCAGGCCGGCGTTCCCTTCCTCGGCTACGCCCGCACCGCCTACAAGGAGAAGCTCCTGCGCGACGCGGGCGCCGAGGACGTGGTGAGCTCACTGGAACCGGTGCTGAGGGTGCTTCGGGGGTCGGCCTGAGGTGTCGGGCTTGAAGTGTCGGGCCTGAGGTGTCGGGCCTGAGGTGTCGGGCCTGAGGTGTCGGGCCTGAGGTGTCGGGCTTGAAGTGTCGGGCCTGAGGTGTCGGGCCTGAGGTGTCGGGCCTGAGGTGTCGGGCCTGAGGTGTCGGGCCTGAAGCGTCGGGCCTGAAGTGTCGAGCCCCCAGGTTTTGGGCCTGAGGG